>NZ_JBFCVS010000013.1:0-124369 GCF_040704725.1 Leisingera sp. JC11 | reverse complement strand
CCTCCCGTCCCGCCCGCCTGCTGGCCGCGGCCTGGATGGACGGCATCCGCCTGATTGACAATATCGCAGTCCCTAAACTAAATTTTTAGTAGGGGCTGGTAGCGGTAGCACTTTTGCGTTTATTGTCCCCGGTCAGAGGAGACTGGAGGGCAGCCGATGACCTATATTCTGGCAATTGATCAGGGCACCACGTCGACCCGGGCAATCCTGTTTGATGCAGGAATGCAGGTCGCGGGCACCGCGCAGCAGGAGTTCACCCAGCATTACCCGCAAGCGGGCTGGGTGGAGCATGACCCGGAGGAGATCTGGGAAACCACCGTCGCGGTCTGCCGCAAGGTGATGGCGGAGCTGGACGTCTCCGCCGCGGACATCGCGGGCATCGGCATCACCAACCAGCGCGAAACCACCGTGGTCTGGGACAGGGCCAGCGGCAAGGCCATTCATAACGCTATTGTCTGGCAGGACCGCCGCACCGCCGCCATCTGCGAAGAACTGCGCGCGGCGGGCAATGCAGAGATGGTGGCCGACCGCACCGGGCTGCTGCTCGATCCCTATTTCTCCGGCACCAAGGTGAAATGGATCCTCGACACCGTACCGGGCGCGCGCGAGCGGGCCGCGGCGGGCGATCTTCTGTTCGGCACGGTGGATACCTTCCTGATCTGGCGCCTGACCGGCGGCGTCTCCCACGCGACTGACGCCACCAACGCGGCGCGGACGCTGATGTATGACATCCGCAAGGGCCGTTGGAGCCGCACCATCAGCGACCTGCTGGACGTACCGCAGCAGATGCTGCCGGAGGTGAAGGACAGCGCCGCAGAGTTCGGCACCACCATCCCGGAGATTCTGGGCGGCCCGGTCCCGATCCTGGGCGTGGCGGGCGACCAGCAGGCGGCGACCATCGGCCAGGCCTGTTTCCAGCCGGGAATGATGAAATCCACCTACGGGACGGGGTGCTTTGCGCTCTTGAACACCGGGGATGAGCCGGTGGTGTCGAAGAACCGGATGCTGACGACCATCGCCTATCAGCTCGACGGCAAGCCCACCTATGCGCTCGAAGGCTCGATCTTCATCGCCGGCGCCGCGGTGCAATGGCTGCGCGACGGGCTGGGGATCATCGGCAAGGCAAGTGAAAGCGGCGTTCTGGCGGCCAAGGCGGATCCGGGGCAGGACGTGATCCTGGTGCCGGCCTTCACCGGCCTCGGCGCGCCCTATTGGGAGCCTGAGTGCCGCGGCGGCATGTTCGGCCTCACCCGCAACTCCGGCCCGGCGGAGTTCGCCCGCGCCGCGCTGCAAAGCGTCGCCTACCAGACCCGCGATCTCTATGAGGCGATGCGCGCCGACTGGGAGGACGACAGCCACCACACCGTGACCCTGCGCGTCGATGGCGGCATGAGCGCCAGCGACTGGACCATGCAGAGCCTGTCGGACCTTCTGGGCGCTGCTGTCGACCGCCCGGTGATGCAGGAAACCACCGCGCTCGGCGCCGCCTGGCTGGCGGGGATGCGCGCTGGGATCTATCCGGACCAGACCGGCTTTGCCGACACCTGGAAGCTCGACCGCCAGTTCTCGCCGCTGATGCAGCCCGCCGCGCGCGAAGCGGCCTATGCCCGCTGGCAGCGCGCTGTCCAGGCCGTGATTGGAGTCTGACCCTGCGGCGTGAGGGGCAGGGCGGGGCGCTCCCGCCTGCTCCTGCCCATTCAAAGAATGTGCCTCACAGTTGGGCATAGCGCCGCGCTTTGCGCGGCGTTTTTTTCGCTGAGAAGCGGTTTAAGGGCAGGTCTGCCCTTAAACGCGCCTGATCGAGTGTGTTCACGCCCATCCGCGCCTCAAGGGTGAACCGTGCCTGCGGCACGGCGGCTGTGCTGCCCTTGACCCGCGGCTGGCCGCAGGAGTGCCTCAGCTCACGCGGGCGCCTGCCGGAATGGTCGGAGGGCGCGCGTTCAGTTCCTCGATGGAGAAGCCCGCAATCGACTTGTACTTGGCGGCATGGGCGGCCAGTTCAGAACGCGGAATAACCTCGCTGATGTCCCGGAAATCTCCGCCGCAGAGGTTCTCCACCCGCTGCAGCACCCCGTCCGGCCCGCCGCCAGCGCGGTTGGCCTGGCCCACTGCCGTGGTCACCGGACGCACCTCTGCCTCATAGGCCTGGAGCGCGGCGGCAGTCACCCCGTGCTCCAGCAGTTTCGCGCCGATCACCCGCGCGTCCACGATGGCCTGGCTGGCGCCGTTCGACCCCACCGGATAAGTCGGATGCGCAGCGTCCCCCATCAGCGTGACGTTCCCGACCGTCCAGCGCGCCAGCGGATCGCGGTCCACCATCGGGTATTCATAAACAACCTCCGCCCCGCGGATCAGCGCCGGAACGTCGACCCAATCAAACCGCCAGCCTTCGAAATCCGGCAGGAACTCCTGGATGTCTGCGGGCCGGTTCCAGTCTTCCCGGCGCCAGGGTGCAGAAGGATCAAAGCTCTTCTCCGCGATCCAGTTCATCATGACGCGGCCCTCCGCATCTGGCGCGGAGATCGGGTAGGCCACCAGCCGCAGGTGGTCATGGCCGATCATTGCCATCGATGCGCCGCCCTTGAAGGCGGGCGCCCTAGTGGTGGCCCGCCAAAGGATGCGGCCGTTCCAGATGGGCGCGCCCTCATCCGGCACCATCTGCGCGCGCAGGGCGGAGTGGATGCCATCCGCTGCAACAACCAGCGCCCCCTCGATCCGCCGTCCGTCCGCCAGCAGCAGCGCGGCGCCGCCGCCCGTGTGTTCAAACCCGGCGGCCCGTGCGCCGGTTTCCAGGCAATCCGGCCCGGCCCGCTCCGCCAGAGCCCGGTAGAGCACCATTTGCAATTCGCCCCGGTGCACCGAATACTGCGGCCAGGCATAGCCTGCGCCCAAGCCGCGGGGCTCCTCCCAGATCGTCCTGCCGAGTTTGCTGTAAAACCCCAGCTGCCGGGTCCGCACGCCGATGGCGTCCAGCTCTGCTTCCAGCCCCAGGTCGAGCAGCTCCCGCACCGCGTTGGGCTGCAGGTTGATGCCGACCCCCATCGGCTTCAGCGTGCGAGCGGCCTCGAAGATGCGGAACGGCACCCCGATCTGATGCAGTGTCAGCCCAAGAGACAGCCCGGCGATGCCGCCGCCGGCGATAAGGATGGACATGATAAGTATACTCCCTATTTGCGCAGGCAGATAACCACGGTGCACGCAGCAGGGCAAGCAGGCAGGGAAGAAAAGGGGTCAGCGCCGTCCGGCGATGATCAGGTCGGGACCGAAGATCACGTCGGCGTAGTTGTGCAGGTAGATCTTCAGCCAGGGGGTGAAGCGCTCCGGATGGCGGCTCACCTCGGCCAGCAGGTCGTGGTAGTCGACCCAGCGGGTTTCCATCACCTCATCCGGGTTGGCGGCGATCCGCAGCGGCCGGTGGGCATGGGCCAGGAACACATCGACCGCCTCATGCTCGACCAGCCCGTTGCCGACATCGGCGCGGTATTCCAGGTGGTGGCGGAACTCGGGGTAGAGGCCGGTCAGCCCCAGCTCCTCGTTCATCCGGCGCACCGCGCAGGCTGAGGGCTGCTCGTCCCATTTCGGATGGGTGCAGCAGGTGTTCGCCCAGAGGCCCGGCGTGTGGTACTTCCCCATCGCCCGGCGCTGCATCAGGATTTCCACGCCTTTCACCACAAAGACGGAGACCGCCTTGTGCTTCAGCCCGCGCTCATGCGCGGCCAGCTTGTCAACCGGTGTCAATTCACCGTTCACCCAGGCGGGAATCATATGGCTCATGCTGTGTCCGTGACGGTTTTCTGTTCTGCGGCCTGCCGCATTTCGACAGCTATAGAGACTACCGCTAACGTTTGCGGGCACGGAAAGCAATTACGCGAAAAGCCGCGGCGAAAATGCCGCGGCTTCACACCCGCCCTTGACGGTTTCAGGGCTTATTCGGTGGCCGCTTCCGCGCCTTCCTCAGCCGCGCCTTCTTCGGCTGCGGCTTCCTCTGCCGGGGCCGGGCCGTGGCTGGCCAGGAAGGCATAGATGTCCTCGCCGCCCTTCTTCAGGCGGAAGGACATTTTCGACTTGGCCTTGGCGTTGCCGGTTTCGGCCTGCAGGAACTTCTTGGGGTCGGCGGCGAAGGCAACGAATTTCTCTTCGTCCCAGACCAGCCCGGCTTCGCCTGCCGCGACCAGGTCATCGCCGTAGTTGAAGCCATCGGCGGTGCCCGCCTGGCGGCCCGCCAGGCCCCACAGGTTCGGGCCGGTCTTGCCGCCCTTGACGATCACGTCGCCCGAGTCGGAAACCACCATGTGGCACGACTTGCACTTGTTGAACCCCTTCTCGCCCTTGGCCGGGTCGCCTTCGGCAAAGGCAGGGGCGGCGAGGAGGCCGAAAATGGCGGCAGTCAAAAGAGGTTTCATATTGCTTGCTCCAGTCTATGAGTTGGCAGGTGTGACTCATGATTTATTAGCCGGCAGTGTCAACCGGCAGTTTGACGCGCATCAAAGTCCCGGCAGGAAGCTGCGGTGTTTCATGGCGCGGCCCAGCAGGGCAGAAGATCGCCCGGTTCCGGGCGGGCGAGATAGACCGCGCGTGCGATGGCGCGGCTCAGGCACAGCGCGGCAGCATGGCAGAGCTGGCCCAGTTCCGCGTCCGGTGCGTCCAGCGCTCTGGCGCCGGTGCTGGCGGCAAAGACCAGATCGCCGTCGCCGGGGGAATGCGCCGGCACGATGGCGCGGCCGATGCCGTCATGCGCTGCCGTGGCCAGGCGCTGGCACTGCGCCTTGGTCAGCGCCGCATCGGTGGCGACGATGGCGATGGTGGTATTGGCGCGCTCCGGCGGCAGCGGGGCGCCGCCCAGTTTCTGAATGGCCTCGATCTTGCGGCTCTCCAATGTGCGGCCCAGTCCGGCGGCATTGTCCGGGCCCAGCCCGCCGAATTCCCCGCCGATTTCAAACTGGGCGGCCCAGAAATGCCGCTCCCCCGGCGTGGTGACGGCGCCCAGCGGATTGGCGGCGACCAGCGCGCCCACCGTCACGCCAGTGTCCAGCACCAGCGAGGCGGACCCCAGCCCGCCCTTCAGCATCGCGGTCAGCGCGCCCGCGCCTGCGCCGGCGGTGCCAAGGGCGAAGTCCTCCGCCGCCCCTTCAAAGGCCGCCCGCCCCAGGGCGCGGTAAGGGTTTTGATCCCAGTCCTTCTGCCCGCCGTTCAGCAGGTCAAACAGGATCGCTCCGGGCACCAGCGGCACCCGTGCGGGCCCGACCGGAAAGCCGCGGCCCTTGGCGTGCAGCGCATCCATCGCCCCGGAGCAGGCCTCCAGCCCGAAAGCCGAGCCGCCTGACAGCACCAGCGCGTCGATCCTGGCCACCGATTTGTCAGGTGCCAGCAAATCCGTCTCCCGCGTGCCCGGCGCGCCGCCCATCACATGCACCGAGGCGGTGAAGGGTGAGGCCGCCGTCAGCACCGTGGTGCCGGACTTCAGCGCCGCATCCTGAGCGTTGCCGACCAGGAGGCCGGGCACGTCGGTGATCAGGTTCTTGGGGCCGGGGAGCATGTCGTTTGGTCCTTCTTGAATGAAGCGCGCCGGCGCGCGCTGCCTCCGGCGGGAGTGTTTTCCGCAAAGAAGAAGGCGGACGTGTCAGATCCGCGGCTTGGGGGCTGCGGTTGCCGGATCGCCGGTGTTCGGCTCCCCCTTGGGTTCCATGAGCAGGACTTTGCATTCCTGCTCGGCGCGGGGGCGGTGGATGACGCCCTTGGGCACCACGAAAAGCTCTCCGGCGCGCACGGTCTGCGGCGGCTGGCCGTCGATGTCCATCACCATCTCCCCTTCGAGCACCAGGAAGAAATCATCGGTGTCCGGGTGGTTGTGGAACGGGAACTCGCCCTGAAACTTCACCACCATCACGTCGTTGCCGTTGTAATCCGCCACCACATGCGGGTCCCAATGGCTGGAAAACATTGCCAGCTTCTCGGCAAGATTCACGGTTTTCATATGCAGCGTCCTCCGTCCACTTCCATCGCCACGCCAGTGACCATGCTGGCCTCGTCCGAGCACAGGAAGCAGGCCGCGTTGCCCATGTCCTCCGGTGTCGAGAAGCGGCCGATCGGGATCGTGGACAGGAACTTGGCACGCATCTCCGGGGTGTCCTCTCCCATGAAGGATTTCAGCAGCGGCGTTTCCCCCGCCACCGGGTTGATCGCATTGACCCGCACCCCGTGCGGCGCCAGCTCCACCGCCATCGTCCTGGTGGCGGTGATCATCCAGCCCTTGGAGGCGTTGTACCAGTTGAGGTTGGGGCGCGGCGACACCCCGGCGGTGGAGGCAACATTCAGGATCGCGCCCCGCTGGTTGGCCTTCATATGCGGCACCAGGGCGCGGGCGGTCAGATAAACCGATTTCATGTTAACGCCCATCACCCGGTCAAAGTCGTCCTCGCTGATCTCCTCCAGCGGCGCGGGCAGGTGGGTGACGCCTGCGTTGTTCACCAGGATATCCAGCTGCCCGAAGGCCGCCAGCGCCGCCTCAGCCATCGCCGTGACCGAGGCGCGGTCCGAGACATCCACGGTTTGCGCAATCGCATTGCCGCCCAGCTCTGCCGCCATCGCCTCTGCTGCAGAGCCGTTGATATCGGCAATCATCACCCTTGCGCCTTCGGCCAGGAACTTGCGCACGATGCCTGCGCCAAAGCCCGAAGCGCCGCCGGTCACGATGGCGGTTTTTCCGTCCAGCCGCATGATCTGATCCTCCCGGTTGTTTGCGCCAGCATGGGCCGCGCGTGCGCCGGGTGCAATCCGCGGTTTCAATCCGGGTCGATTTTACCGCGCGTCGCTTTCAGCTCGCCGCGCTGCTTCTTGGCCTCCAGCCGCCGCTTGACCGAGCCGCGGGTGGGTTTGGTGGCGATGCGCCGCTTGGGCGCCACCAGCGCCTTGCGCACCAGCTCCACCAGCCGCTCGCGCACGATCTCGCGGTTCCGCTGCTGCGAGCGGGTCTCGTCGCATTGCAGGATGATCGCGCCTTCCTTGGTCCAGCGCCGCCCGGCCAGCCGCTTCAGCCGGGATTTGACCGCAGGCGCCAGCGCGGGCGAACGGGCGGCCTCGAACCGCAGCTCCACCGCGGTGGCCACCTTGTTCACATTCTGCCCGCCGGGGCCCGAGGCGCGGATGAAGCTCTCGGTCATTTCCCAGTCCTGCAGGGTGATTTGGTCGTTGATGCGGATCATGTCTGTGACGGTTTGCGGAACGCGGGCTTTAAAATCGAAAGGGCTGTTCCACACGCGGGGAACAGCCCTTCGAGATGATAGGAGGTGCACCGGTTAGGTCAGCACCAATTCAGGGGTCTATACGTACCAAGGGCTGCCTCGGCCGCACTCCTTCTGAACTGTTCCGGCACTGCTCTCCATAGCTTCTCTAGACAATGGGCACCTCCTTTCTGATGTTTCGTGTACCCCCAGCCTGCCACAGATTCGGCAGATGTCAAAACAAAATCATGTGGTCTTCTTGGTTAACGAACGCACGATGATGCGGAAGGGCACAAGCGCGAGCAGCGCCAAGGACAGTTTCACCAGCCAATCGGCAAAGGCCAGCGAGACCCAGTAGGGCACCAGCGGCCCGTGGCCGATCAAGGGCAGCATGTCGCCCGCCCAGGAGGTATCGTTGGCCGGCTCGATCCAGGCCAGCGAGAGGGAAAATGCGACGGAGAAGAAGATCGCGGTGTCCACGGTGGAGCCGATCAGGGTGGAGGCCAGCGGCGCCCGCCACCACTTGCCCTCGCGCAGGGCGGAGAAGATGGCGACGTCCAGCATCTGCGCCGTGAGGAAGGCGAGGCCGGAACCGATTGCGATGCGCAGGGTCACCGCCGGATAGGTGAAGCCGTCCCCTTCCAGCATGATCCGGGTGCCGATGAGCGAGCAGATCACCCCGGTGATGAAGCCCGCCACCACGACCTTGCGTGCCGCCGCGGCACCGTAAACGCGGTTCATCACATCGGTCACCAGGAAGGCCACCGGATAGGTGAAGGCGCCCCAGGTCAGCCAGTCGCCGAACAGGAATTGCACCAGGACGTTGGAGGCCACCACCACGGCGGCCATGGCAAGAATGCCGGGTATATGCGAGCGGGTCATGCGCAGGATCCGTTTGTTCCGGGGCCGCGGAGCGGGCTCCGCAGCAGCAAAAGACCGGCCCCTTTAAACTGTATGCGCCTGTTCCGCAAGGTTTCCGGGCCCAGTGGAGGAAAGGCGCGCACTCCCGCCCGCGCCGGGTGCATTCGGGGAATGCCCCCTTGCGGTTGGGCCGGGCGCCGCTGGCGCGGCGCGGGTGTGCTGCGTCAGCGGGGCAGCG
This sequence comes from Leisingera sp. JC11, assembly GCF_040704725.1. Classification (NCBI taxonomy): domain Bacteria; kingdom Pseudomonadati; phylum Pseudomonadota; class Alphaproteobacteria; order Rhodobacterales; family Roseobacteraceae; genus Leisingera; species Leisingera sp. JC11. The sequence goes on along the minus strand of NZ_JBFCVS010000013.1, from coordinate 116,050 downwards.
CGTATTCCACCAGTTCGGTGCGCTGCACCGGCAGGAAATTGTCGTCCGACACCATGGTGGCGCGCATCTCGCCGTTGCCGCCGGCCCAGATCGACAGGCCTTCGAGGTTGTCATGGGTGCCGGGGCCGGTTTGCAGCAGGGTTGTCTCATTCACCGGCCCGGCAGCGGTGATATCCCAGCGGCGCAACCGGCTGCGGAAGCCGAGCAGCGTCAGGTCGCGCTCCAGCAGATAGAACCGCCCGTCGGGGCCGAAATCCGCATCCACCGGCAGGAAGCCGCCGCGCGGCGGCAGGCTGAAGGGGCGCGACCAGCGGCGGCCGTTCCAGCGCCAGACCGGGATCTGGCCGTGCTTGTCAAAGGCGCGCTCCGGCAGCGTGTAGAGCCGTCCGCGGGAATCGATGGCCAGCGTTTCCAGCGATTTGTTGGGCGGCAGCTTGCGGAACCCCTTGGGCCGGGGCAGCACCTTGGCGGGGCCGTCCGGGCGGCGGTAGCGGGCCACCCGCGCCGCACCCTCGAATGAGATATAGCGGCTGCCGTCCGGCGCGACCGCCAGGCCCTCGCTGTCGCCGGCAAAGCCGCGCAGGGTCTTGCCGGTGGAGGCGCGCAGCCGGTGCGCGGTGCGGGCCGTGACGCCGGAAATCCTGCCGTCGTTGCGCTGAATGTCCGTCGTGACCAGCGTTGACCGGTCGCTCAGCACCACCATGGACGTGCCGTCATCGGTGATCTTCAGCGCCGAGAAGCCGCCGAACCAGGGCTTTTTCAGTGTCCAGGTATAGCTGCCCAGGTACTGCGCCTTGCTGTCCGCCGCCAGCGGCCGGCTGGCGGCATAGCCGGCTGCCGCCAGGCCGGCGGCAGCGGCAACAGCCAGGATCAGTTTGATTGCAGAACGGCGGCGCATTGCTTGGGCAGGTCCGAAAGGGTGTAGTCCCGCCGTGGTTTAGGCTTTGGCGCGTTCGGGTCAACCGGTTTCGGCGGCGGCGGGTTCAGAATGTTGTTCACCCACTGCTGCGCATCGGCGCAGCCGTCGCCCTTGGGCGGGGCCGCCTGGTCAACACAGCCGCGCGCGCCGCGCGGGCAGTTCAGCCGCACATGAAAGTGGTAGTGATGCCCCCACCAGGGCCGGATCTTGCGCAGCCAGCGGCGGTCGCCCTTCTCGTCATTGCACATCTGCACCTTGGCGCCGGGAAACACGAAGATCCGCGCCACCCGCTTGTCCTGCGCCGCCGCTTTCAGGATCTCGTGGTGCGCCCGCGTCCAGCTGGCGTTCACATAGGCCCCCTTGGCCCGGCGCATAGAGATCGAGGAGATGTTCTCGCGCGCGCTGCGGCTGAGGTTCAGCCGGTCCGGCGGGCGCATCCAGATGTCGATGTCCAGCCCGATCTGGTGGCTGCGGTGGCCCGACAGCATCGGCCCGCCGCGCGGCTGGCTGATGTCGCCGATATAAAGCCCCTTCCAGCCGCGCTGCTTGGCGGCCACGCGGCTCAGGTCCTTGACGAAGCCGATTGCTGCCGGGTGGCCCCAGTTGCGGTTGCGGCTCAGCCGCATCGCCTGCCAGGTGGGGCCGGTTTCCGGCAGCTGCTCGGCGCCGGCCACGCAGCCCTTGGCATAGGAGCCGAACGGCGCGGGTTTTTGCTGTGAAGCGCTGGGCTTGGCCCCGAACAGCGCCTTGGCGGGGGTCTGCGCGCTTGCCGGAACACTCAGTCCCGCAACCGCCAGACAGATGGCAAGTAACAGTCTCAACCCTGATCTCCTTCTCCTTGAACCCAGAATAACAATACCAATCCGATCAGAAACAGGCCGATGACCGGGGTGATCCCCAGCCGGGCGCTGCCGGTGACAGTTGTTGCAACGCCGATCAGCATCGGCGCCAGAAACGCGGTGGCGCGCCCCGACAATCCATAAAGGCCAAAGCTCTCAGTCGCGTCCCTGGGGCTGGTGTGGCGCACCATCAGGCTGCGGCTGGCCGCCTGCAGGATGCCGCCGAAGCCGCCGATCAGCACACCGCAGCCAAAGAACACCGTATCCGGCAGGGTGGAGCCCTCGGCCAGCGGCACGCCGAAAATCTGATGCCGCGACATGGAAACGATGATCAGGCAGACGAAAGACAGGATCAGGATCGAGGTGATGATCACCGGCTTGGGGCCGAACCTCCGGTCGGCCTTGCCGCCGAGCCAGCTGAACAGGGTGGCGGCAAAGGCGGCGACGATGCCGAATATGCCGATCTGGGTGATCTCCCAGCCCAGCACCAGCTTGGCATAGACGCCGCCGAACCCGTAAAGCCCGTTCAGCGCATCGCGGTAGAACATCGAGGAGCCGAGGTAACTCGCCAGGCTCAGCCGGTTGCGCAGCCCGGAGACCAGCTTGACCACCATCTGCCAGGCCTTGCCCAGGCTGGCCTTGCGCCCCGTCGCGCCGCGGTCCTTCACCCACAGGAAATAGGGGATCATGAAGACGGCAAACCAGATCGCGGTGAAGGGGCCGACAGCACGGGTGCCTTCCTTGGCCTCCGCATCCAGGCCCAGGGCCGGGCTGAGGCCAATGAGCGTCTTGCCGGTGCCCTGCTCCACAAACAACAACAGCATGATGAACAGCGCAATCACCCCGCCCAGGTAGCCAAAGGCAAAGCCGGAGCCGGAAATGTCGCCCACATCCTCGCGGCTGGCCAGCGTCGGCAGCTGCGCGTTGACAAAGATCAGGGCAAACTCTGCTCCGATGAAGCCAAAGCCGAAACTGACCAGCATCCACCACAGGTTGCTGCCGCCCGGGTCCATGTACCACAGCCCCCAGGCGCCGATCAGATACATCAGCGAAAACATCATGATCCAGGGCAGCCGCCTGCCGGTGATATCCGCCAGCGCCCCCAGGAACGGCGCGCCGAAGCCGATTATCAGCCCGGTTATGGTCAGGCACATCGACCACACGGTCTGCGCCTGCGCCTTGGCCCCCTCGCTGTCCAGGCCCTGGCCCATGAAATGCTCGGCGGCGACGGCGGCAAAAAACGGGCTGAACACAAAGGTGACGAGCAATGTCTGGTAGGGCTGACTGGCCCAGTCAAAGAACCACCATCCCCAGATCCGCTTGCGCGTGGACACCTGCTGCATACCCGGCCTCTTGTTATTGTTGCCTTCAGGTATGGCAGGCGGGCAGGGGCCTAGGCAAGCCCGTCCTGCATCGGCGGCCAGGGCCGGCCGCCATCCGCCGCGCACCAGTCCCGGATCCAGCCCGGCAGCTCGGGCGAGGCTTCCGCGTCCTGCCCCAGCGCCTCCAGCACCTGTTGCGGCGGCACGATGCCGTTTTTGTCCGTGACGGCGGTGCGCAGCATCACATGGCTGGCGCAATCGCCGTTCTTTTTCCACATCGACTGCTCGACGTAGATGAATTTCCCGTCCCATCCGGCGGTGCGGCTGCGCATCTCGAACTTCTCGAAGCCGCGGATGCGGCGGCGGTAGCGCACCGAGGACCCCGCCACCGTCAGCCCCCAGCGGCGTTCGCGCAGGCACCGGATCAGCCCCACCCGCTGCGCCAGCATGGTGCGCCCCAGATCATACAGCGTCATGGTGCGGCCGTTGTTCAGCTCCATCCACATGTCCAGGTCCCAGGGCCAGCAGATGTGGCTGGAGACATGCATGCCGGTGATCGGCAGCCGCTCCATCCGGCTGGCCAGAACGGTATCCTTGATCAGTCGGACAATCGGGTACATCGGCGCGCGCTCCTTGATGGCATGTGCCCGTGATGCCACCCGTTTACAGCGCGTCAACCGCAACCTCGCGGAAGCCTTGCGCATTTCGCCGCGTCTGCTTACCTGTGTGGCTGTTCGAAAGAGGGAAATACCGATGGTCTCGCTGTTCCAAATCCTGATGCTGATCCTGGACATCGTCTGGTTCTTCATCATTGCCCATGTGATCATGAGCTGGCTGATCAACTTCCAGGTGCTGAACCTGCACCAGCAGCTGGTGGCACAGATCTGGTACGGGCTGAACCGGATCCTGGAACCGCTATACGCCCCTGTGCGCCGCTTTATGCCCAATATGGGCGGGCTGGACCTGGCGCCGCTGGTGGTGCTGGTCGCCGTCTACGCGCTGCGCATCATCCTGGTGAACAACGTCTCGGCGTTCTACTGAACCCAGCCTGAAAAGTTCCGCCCGGCGGCACGCCGGGCAGCGCCCGTCCGCCCACGGACGGACGCCGCCCTTTGTGGCGTTTCGGTATGTGGGAGAATAGGCGCCTATGCCTCTTGCTGCCCCATGCCTCCTGTGGGATTGTGCCTGCCAAGCAAGAGCAGACCACCACAACAAGGCACACCGCCCCCATGACAGCCCCGGCATCCCCGGCACAACTGACTGGCGCGTCCCCGATCCTGCGCGAGATTTTCGGCTTTGATGCCTTCCGCCCGGGGCAGGAGGAAATCGTCGATGCGGTGACCGCCGGGGAGAACGTGCTGGCGATCATGCCCACCGGCGGCGGCAAGTCTCTGTGCTACCAGCTGCCCGCGCTGCTGCGCGATGGCATCACCGTGGTGATCTCCCCCCTCATCGCCCTGATGCGCGACCAGGTCCGCGCCCTGCAGGAGGCCGGCGTCAACTCAGGCGCCCTCACCTCCGGCAACACCGACGAAGAGACCGAAATGGTCTGGGAGGCGATCGAGGCCGGGCGGCTCAAGCTCCTCTACATGGCGCCTGAACGCCTCGCCTCCGGTGCTGCCATGGGCATGCTGCGCCGCATCGGTGTCAGCCTGATTGCGGTGGACGAGGCCCATTGCGTCAGCCAGTGGGGCCATGACTTCCGCCCCGATTACCTGCGCATCGGCGAGCTGCGCCGTGCCCTGGACGTGCCACTGGCGGCCTTCACCGCCACCGCCGACCAGGAAACCCGGGAAGAGATCGTCCAGAAACTGTTCGACGGCGAGGCCCCCCGCAGCTTCCTGCGCGGCTTTGACCGGCCCAACATCCATCTGGCTTTCGGTGCCAAGGACAGCCCGCGCCGCCAGATCCTGGAGTTTGCCGCCGCCCGCAAGGGCCAGTCCGGCATCGTCTACTGCGGCACCCGCGCCAAGACAGAGGCCCTGTCCGCCGCCCTGCGCGAAGCGGGCCATTCCGCCTGTTTCTACCACGGCGGCATGGAGGCCGAGGACCGCCGCATCGTCGAGACGCGTTTCGCGCGCGAGGACGGGCTGATCGTGGTCGCCACCGTCGCCTTCGGTATGGGCATCGACAAGCCCGACATCCGCTGGGTCGCCCACGCCGATCTGCCGAAATCGATCGAGGCCTATTACCAGGAAATCGGCCGTGCCGGCCGCGACGGCGCGCCGGCCGAAACCCTCACCCTGTTCGGCCCCGACGACATCCGCCTGCGCCGCAGCCAGATTGACGAGGGCCTCGCCCCGCCCGAACGCCGCGCCGCCGACCACGCGCGCCTGAATGCTCTGCTGGGCCTGGCCGAGGCGCTGCACTGCCGCCGCCAGAAACTGCTGGGCTACTTCGGCGAAGACGCGGAACCCTGCGGCAATTGCGACCTCTGCGATACGCCTGCCGATGTGTTCGACGGCACCACCGTGGTGCGGAAGGCGCTGTCGGCTGTTTTGCGGACAGAAGAATGGTTCGGCTCCGGCCACCTGATCGACATCCTGCTGGGCGCCGACAACGAGCGGATCCGCGCCAAGCGTCATGATGAGCTGTCGGTTTACGGCTGCGGCAAGGAGTTCGGCAAGCGCCAGTGGCAGGCGGTGTTCCGGCAGATGATGGGCCACGACCTGCTGCGGCCCGACCCGGACCGCCACGGCGCCCTGCGGTTTACCGAAGCCGCCCTGCCGATCCTGCGCGGCGAGAAGTCCATCGAACTGCGCCGCGACACCATCAAATCCGCCGACCGCCGCCCGGCGGTGAAGGCGCTGGTCTCCGAGGAGGACGCGCCGCTCCTCTCCGCGCTCAAGGCCAAGCGCCGGGCGCTGGCGGAGGCGCAGAAAGTGCCGGCCTATGTGATTTTCCCCGACCGCACCCTGATCGAGATGGCGGAGATGCGCCCGGAAACCCTCGACCAGATGGCCCGCATCAACGGCGTCGGCGCCAAGAAGCTGGAACGCTACGGCGATGATTTCCTGGGCGTGATCACCGGCGCGTCTGAGCAGCTGCATCCGGCGCGGCGCAAGCTGGCGGGGCGTGAGTCCGGCTCGATCTACGACGGGCTTCTGGAAGTGCAGGCGCAGCTGGCACGCGGTGAATGCGGCACCCTGAAACCGCTCACTTGCTCGGCGTCGCTGCTGGCCAAGGTGGCGCAGCTGCGCGAGGGCGACGAGGACGGCCTCGCAAGGCTGCTGGGGGAGCGACGCGCCGAACGTTTCGCGGCGGCGTTTCTGGACGTCCTGCGCGGCGCGGGCTAGGGTCGCGCCAAGAAACGGGCAAGGCACCAAAGGGGGCAGATATGCTGGTAGTGACCTCTCCGGCCAAGAAGCTGGACTGGGCGGAACGGGAGCAGGAGATGACCTGGCCCGCGCTGCATGACGACGCGGTGGAACTGGCGGATGTGGCGCGCGGGCAATCCGTGGCGGATCTGATGAAGCTGATGCACATCAGCGAGGATCTGGCCAAGCTGAACCACGCCCGCTTCCAGGACTTTGCCGCCGACCCCAAAACAGAGGCCACCCGCCCGGCGGCGCTGGCCTTTGCCGGCGACACCTACCAGGGGTTGGAGGCCGCCTCGCTGGACGCCGAGGAAATGGCCTGGGCGCAGGAGCATTTCCGTATCCTGTCGGGGCTTTATGGCGTGCTGAGGCCGCTGGACGCGATGCAGCCCTACCGGCTGGAGATGGGCTCGCGCCTGAAAAACCCGCGCGGCAAGAACCTCTATGAGTTCTGGGGCCGCAAGATCTCTGACGCGCTGAACGCGCAAGCAGAGGCCGCGGGCGCGGAGGTGCTGGTGAACTGCGCCAGCCAGGAATATTTCGGCGCGGTGGATCTGGCGGCGCTGAAGCCGCGGGTGGTCACGCCCGTGTTCATGGAAGACAAGAACGGCACGCCGAAGGTGGTGAGCTTCTATGCTAAACGCGCCCGCGGTGCGATGGCGCGGTATATCATTCAGCACCGGCTGACGGATGCACAGAGCCTGCTGGACTTCGATGCCGGCGGATACGCCTATCAGCCGCAAATGTCGGAACCGGATAAGCCCGTCTTCCTGCGCAAGGCCTGAGGCATAGCGGCAAGGCGCCCGCCCGCTCCGGCACATTCAAGGAATGAACCGCCCCGGCTGGGCCCGGCAGCGCGCGGGGGCATTGCCGCTCAGTGCGTGCCTCCCGCCGCGGCCCGGGCAGGCGGGGCATCAGCCTCCAGCGGCTGGATGCCGGCAGGGGCATGGGTGCGGATCTGCTCGAAAATCAGCGCCTTGCGCAGCGGTTTGGTCAGGTAATGGTCCAGCCCGGCGGCCAGAATGCCCTCGGAATCGCCGGCCATCGCGTGCGCGGTCAGCGCCACAACCGGCACGTGGCCGCCGGTCCCCGCCTCCAGCCTGCGGATCTCCGCGGTGGCTTCCTTGCCGTCCATCATCGGCATCGAGATATCCATGAAGATCAGGTCGGGGCGGAAGCTCTTGAACGCCTCCACCGCCTCCAGCCCGTTGCCGGCGAACTGCAGGTCGATGTTCAGCTCTTTCACGATCTTGCGGAACACCAGCTGGTTGGTCTTGTTGTCCTCCGCGGCCAGCACCCGCATCTTGCGCAGACCGGGGGCTGCAGGCCGGGCCGGCGGCAGCGGCGCGGCTGCGGCGGGCCCGGGTGCCGCCGCGGGCCCTGGCACGGCGGCCGGGGCCGCAGCGGGGGAGGGTGGCGAGAGGACTGGTGCCGGAGCCGGGGCATGGCTGCTGAGCCGGGCCAGCTGGCTGAACAGATCGTCGCGCGGCGCCGGGCTTTGCAGCACGCCGCTGACCAGCTGCCGGACATCGGCGCCGATGGCCGCATGCGGGCTGGAGTTCAGCAGCAGCACCGGCACCCCGTCCCAGCCGGAAGACCTGAGGTCGCGGGCCAGCTGCAGCCCGTCCAGCCCCGGCAGGTTGTGGCCGCTGAGAACCAGGCTGATGCCCTCCTGCATGGCCGCCAGCGCGGCGCCTGCGGTGCCCGCCGTGGTGACCTGGATTCCCAGCATCTGCAAATGCTTCTGCAGGATCTCGCAGTTCAGAGGCACATCGTCTACCAGCAGCACATGGCGCAGGCTGCCGGGCAGTTTCGGCAGCGTCTGCTCTGCCGCGCCTGCGGCAACCGGCAGCGGCAGGCGGAAACCGAAGCAGGAGCCCTTGCCCTCTTCGCTGTCGACCCAGATCTCGCCGCCCATCATTTCGATCAGCCGCTTGGAGATCGCCAGCCCCAGGCCGGTGCCCTCGAACTTGCGGTTGCGCTCGTCCTCGACCTGGTTGAATTCGCCGAACACATGCTCCAGCTTCTCTGCCGGGATGCCGATGCCGGTGTCCTCGATGGTGACATGCACCGCGCACTGGCCGTCTTCCGGGGAGGTGATGCCGGTCACCCGCAGGGTCACATGGCCGTCTTTGGTGAATTTCACCGCATTTCCGGCCAGGTTGGTCAGCACCTGCCGGATCCGGCCCGGGTCGCCGGTGAAACGCGTCGGCAGGAACAGGTCGTAGTCCACCAGCAGCGCCAGCCCCTTGTCGCGGGCGGTGGGCTGCAGCAGCATCACCACCTCATGCAGGCTGCGCTCCAGGTCGAACTCCTGCGGATGCAGCTCCAGCTTGTCGGCCTCGATCTTGGAATAGTCCAGCACGTCATTGATGATGACCAGCAGCGCCTCGCCCGAGTTCTTGATCGTGCTGGCGTAAAGCCGCTGTTCGTCGTTCAGGTCGGTATCGTTCAGCAGTTCGGCCATGCCCACCACCCCGTTCATCGGGGTGCGGATCTCGTGGCTCATATTGGCGAGGAAGGCGGATTTGGCCCGGTTGGCCGCCTCGGCCCGGGCGCGGGCGTCCTGCAGCTCCTGCTCATAATGCACGGTCGAGGTGATATCGAGTGCCAGCGTCACCACGTCGCCGCCGTGGCAGCGCTGGTCGATCAGCCGCAAGTAACGCTCATCCCAGAGCTGGACCACAACCGGTTCCGGGGAAACGGACTTCCAGCGCTCCGTCATCATCGCGTGCCAGTCCCTGGCCTTCATGCTGCCGGTGCTGATCAGCCCCTCTTCGATCAGCAGCTCCAGGATCCGCTCATAGGTGATGCCCGGCGTGACCTCCTCCAGCCCGTCAAAGATGTTGAGGTAGGCGGTATTGGCGCCGATCAGATGGCCGGCGGCGTCAAAGAAGGCAAACCCGTCCTGAAACGCCTGGATCGAATGCCACAGCCGCCGTTCGGCGGTCTCGATCTTCTCGTTGGCGGTGTGGAGGTCGGATTTCACCTTGGCGTTTTCGTCGCGCACCGTGGCAACTTCAGCCTGGGTCTGGCCGATCTGCTTGGTCAGCGCCAGCGCATGGCGGCCCAGCTTGCGGTTGGCAGCAGAGAGTTCGGCTTGCTTCAGCTCAAGCAGCCGTTCGGCGGCCAGGCGGGCGCGCCTTTCTTCCGCTAATTTGTCGGCAAGGCTCATCCCTGCACTCTCCGCAATACATAAACAAGAACGGCGCACGGCTAATTCCGCGCGCAAACGCAGCCGGGCTGCTTTGCGTTAGTGTTACGCGGAGGAATCTTGCTATGACGTTAAGCCCGTGCCAGCCTGCCTCCAGTATTGGAGGGTGCCATGCCGCGTCTGTTTGCTTTTACCTTATGCTACTTTATTGCTTTTCTTGCGTTTCTTCCCGCTGCCCGGGCGCAGCAGGCGGTTCCTGAATTCCGCTACCGCGCGTATGCGGACACTGATTTCTTCGGCTCCGACCTGCAGCCGCTGTTCGATACAGACGTGGAATCCTGCGCCCGCACCTGCTCGGCGCAGGCGGATTGCGCAGGCTTCGTGTTCAATCAAAGGGCCAACGCCTGTTTCCCCAAATCCGCGCTGGGGCAATCCAGCCCCTATGCAGGCGCCGTGTCCGCAGTGAAACAGCCTGCCGCATCCGGGCTGGCTGCCGCGGCAGCCTCGCGCGCCGCGCGGCTGGATTTTGTTCCGGAGCAGGCGCTGCAGCGCGCCGCCGGCCTCGCCCGCAGCCTCGGGCTGGACTACCCGCTGTCCACGGATGACGCGGCAGAGGCCCGCGCCGCCGCCCGCACCCTGCTGCGGGGCGGCGAGTCCCGGGCCGCCCTGCGCTTGATGGCGCAGGCGGTTGTGCTGAGCGATCAGGCCGCGGATTGGACGCAATTCTCCGGGTATTTGCTGCGCGCCGCCAAGGACAGCAGCAGCCGCAGCCAGCAGCGCCGCTACCGCGCGCAGGCGTATTCCGCCGCGCTGAACGGCTACTTGCGGGCCAGTGCCCCGGAAAGCCAGGCTGAGGCGCTGTCAGCGGCCGCTGATGCACAGCAGCTGCAGGGCAGGGGCCGCGCCATGCTGCCATTGCTGCGGCTGGCGCAGGACATCGCTCCGGATGCCGCCCGTGCCGCGCAGCTGGAGGATGCCATTGCCAAATACGGCTTCCGAGTCACCTCCAGCACGGTGGAAAGCGACAGCGCCGCACCGCGCATCTGCGCCGAGTTCTCCGAGAATCTGGAACAGGCCGGTACCGATTACGAGAACTACGTCCGCCTGCCCGAGGGCAGCCTCGCCGTCACCGCCCAGGGCCGCCAGCTGTGCCTCGAGGGGGTGGAGCATGGCAAGCGCTACCGCATCACCCTGCGCAGCGGCCTGCCCGCGGCCAGCGGCGAGCAGCTCTACAAAGACGTGGAGCTGACCCATTACGTGCGCGACCGCGCCCCGCAGGTCCGCTTTCCGGGCCGCGCCTATGTGCTGCCCGCGGGCGGCCAGGCCGCGCTGCCGGTGGAAACCGTGAACCTGACCGGCCTCGACCTGCGCCTGCGCCGAGTCAGCAGCCGCAACGTGCTGCGCACCCTGCAGGAGGGCTATTTCGCCAAGCCGCTGTCCCAGTGGGAGGATGAGCATTTCGCCGCGGATATTGCCGAGGAAATCTGGACCGGCAGTGCTGAAGTGAACACCGCCATCAATCAGGTGATGACCAGCCGTCTGCCGCTGGATGAGGCTCTAAATGGGCAGAAACCGGGCTTATTTGCGCTCACCGCGCGGGTGCCGGGCGCCGATCCTTATGACGACGCGGGCGCCACCCAGTGGTTTGTGCTGACCTCCCTGGGCCTTTCCACCATGTCCGGCAGCGACGGCCTCCATGTGCAGGTGCAATCCCTGGCGGATGCTCAGCCGCATGAGGGCGCCGAGGTCAGCCTGATCTCTTCCGCCAATGAGGTTTTAGCGACCGCAACCAGCGACTCCAGCGGTTATGTGCAGTTCGCCCCCGGCCTCACCCGCGGCTCCGGCGGCGCGGCACCGGCGCTGATCACCGCGCGGGCAGGGGAGGGCGACTTCACCTTCCTGCCGCTGAATGACGCGGCCTTTGACCTGTCGGACCGCGGCGTTGCCGGCCGCCCCGCGCCGGGACCGGTGGATGTGTTCCTCGCCACCACCCGCGGCGCCTTCCGCGCCGGCGAAACCGTGCATGCGACCGCGCTGGCCCGTGACAGCAACGCGCAGGCCATCGACGGCCTGCCGCTCACCGCGATCCTGCTGCGCCCCGACGGCGTGGAATACACCCGCCAGACCTCCGCCGCAGGCCATAAGGGCGGCCATGTCTTTGCGCTTGCCACCGGCCCCGCCGCCCCGCGCGGCACCTGGCGGATCGAGATCAAGAGCGACCTCAAAGCCCCCGCACTCGCCAGCCGCCAGATCCTGGTCGAGGATTTCCTGCCCGAACGGATAGACTTCGAACAGCAGGTCACAAATGCCGGCAGCCTCCGCCCCGGCAGTGCCGCGCAGATTGCCCTGCAAGCCGACTACCTGTTTGGCGCGCCGGGCGCGGGCCTGAAGGTGGAGGGCAGCCTCCGCCTCACCGCGGCAAACACACTGGAGCAATGGCCCGGCTTCCGCTTCGGCCGCTATGACGACCCCTCCTCGGCCCAAACCGAGTATTTCGGTGGCCAGGAAACCGGCGCGGATGGCCGTGCGGCATTCTCTGCCAGCCTCCCCGCCGCCACCCCGGCAGAGGGCAAGCCGCTTCTGGCGACCCTCACCACCCGCGTCGCTGACGGGTCTGCCCGCCCGGTTGAGCGCGTGCTGGAACTGCCCGTGCGCCCCGCTGGCCCGGTCCTCGGCATCAAGCCGCAGTTTGACGAGGTGGCGGCAGAAGGCTCTGAGGCAGGCTTCGAACTCATCGCCCTGTCCCCGGACCTGACACCCATGCCGATGCGGGTCAAATGGACCCTGAACCGGGTCGAGACCCGCTACCAATGGTATCAGCTCTACGGCAACTGGAACTGGGAGCCCATCACGCGCCGCACCCGCATCGCCACCGGCGAGGCGCAGCTGGGCAGCGATCCCATGCCGCTGTCGCAGCCCGTCGACTGGGGCCGCTATGAGCTGGTGGTGGAACGCCTTGATGGCGCCTATGCCTCCGCCGCCTATGACTTCTACGCCGGCTGGTACGCGCCCGAAGGCAGCACCGAGACACCCGCCCGGCTGGAATTGTCGCTGGACAGCGAGAGCTACACCCCCGGCGACACCGCCCGCCTGCGCATCGTGCCGCAGGCCGCGGGCACGGCGCTGGTCTCTGTGGTCTCAAATCATCTGATCCACCGCATGGCCGTCGAAGTGCCTGCAGGCGAAACCGTGATCCCGTTGGAGGTGACGCAGGATTGGGGCAGCGGCGCCTATGTGACCGCAACCGTGATCCAGCCCGTGGCTGGCGACAGGGGCCGCACCCCGCTGCGCGCCCTAGGGCTGGCCCACGCCAGCGTCACCCAGCCCGGCCAGCAGCTGCAGGTCGCAATTGACGTCCCCGAAGTCATCCGCCCGCGCGGCACCCAAATTGCGAAACTCCGCGTCGATGGCGCGGCTGAGGGCGACGAGGTCTGGCTCACCGTCTCCGCGGTGGACCTCGGCATCCTCAACCTCACCGGCTTCACCAGCCCCGACCCCAGCGCGCATTACTACGGCCAGCGCCGTCTGGGAATGGAGCTGCGCGACGTCTACGGCCGCCTGATCGACCCCGGCAACGGTGCGATGGGCCGGATCCGCTCGGGCGGTGACGCTGACAGCGGTATGAAGATGCAATCGCCGCCGCCAACGCAGGATCTGGTGGCGCTGTTCTCCGGCCCGCTGAAAGTGGACGCCAATGGCGAGGCGGAGTTCCCGATGACCCTGCCTGCCTTCAACGGCACCGTGCGGCTGATGGCCGTCGCCTGGTCGGGCAAGGCCGTCGGCCAGGCAGAGGCCGACATGCTGGTGCGCGACCCGGTGGTGGTCACCGCCTCGCTGCCGCGCTTCCTGGCGCCGGGCGATGAAAGCCGCGCCCGCATTGAGATCGTGCATGCCGACGGCCCGGCGGGTGAAATGCAGCTGACCGCCAGCACCGCAGGCGGCCTGACGCTGGGCATTTTGCCCGCCGCAGTCACCCTGGCCGAGCAGGGCAAGGCTGTGCTGGAACTTCCGGTCACGGCTGAAACCGTGGGCGACCATGAGCTGACCCTCACCCTCACCACCCCGGACGGGCAGGACCTGCGCCAGACCCTGCGCCTGCCGGTCCGCGCCAATGATCCGGTGACGTCCGAGACCCGCCGCTTCACCCTGGCGGGTGGCGACACCTTCCTGTTCAGCAAGGACGTCTTCGCGGGCCTCCGCCCCGGCACCGCCCGGGCCACCATCTCCTCCGGCCCGCTGGCGAAATTCGACGTGCCGGGCCTCTTGGCGGAACTGGATCAGTACCCCTACGGCTGCACCGAGCAGGTCACCTCCAAGGCGCTGCCGCTCCTCTACCTCAGCAGTGTGGCGCAAGCCGCGGGGCTGGGGAACGGTCCGGCGGTGGACGCCCGCATCAACGCCGCCATCCGCCAGGTGCTGACCCGCCAGGCCCCCAGCGGAGCCTTCGGCCTCTGGCGCGCCGACAGCGGCGAGTTCTGGCTCGACGCCTATGCCAGCGACTTCCTCAGCCGCGCCCGGGCCCAAGGCTACGCGGTGCCGCAGCAGGCCTTCGCCCTGGCAATGGACAACCTGCGCAACCGCATCAACTACGCCGCCGACTTCGACAGGGGCGGCGAGGAGATCGCCTATGCCCTCCTGGTGCTGGCCCGCGAAGGCGCCGCCCAGATGGGCGACCTGCGCTATTACGCTGATGTGAAGGGCGACTCCTTTGCCACGCCCCTCTCCGCCGCCCAGCTGGGCGCAGCCCTTGCGGCTTATGGCGACCAGCGCCGCGCCGACCGGATGTTCGCCCGCGCCGCGCAGGTGATCGGCTCTGAGGCGCAGGGCGAAGCCCGTCTCTGGCGCGCCGACTTCGGCACCCGCCTGCGCGACACCGCAGGCGTTCTGGCGCTGGCGGCGGAGGCCGGATCGGAAGCGGTGGATCGCGCCAGCCTGTCGGCGCGGCTCTCGAACGCAAGCGGTATCCGCTCCACACAGGAATCCGCGTGGACCCTGATGGCCGCCCATGCCCTGGCCCAGAACCCCGAAGACTCCGGTCTTCTGGTCAACGGCCAGCCGGTCCAGGGCCCGTTTGTGCAGGCCGCGGACGGACAGAACACGCCGGAACTCGCGCTGACCGCTGCCAGCGGCCGCACCGCGGAAATCACCCTCACCACCCTTGGCGTGCCCAAGGTCCCGCCCGCCGCGGGCGGCTTCGGCTACACTATCGAGCGCAGCTACTACACGCTGGAGGGCCAGCCGCTGGAGGTGCAGTCCGTTCAGGCCGGCGCGCGCTTCGTCGCGGTCCTGCGGGTGAAGCCGCATGAGAAGACCGGCGCCCGGCTGATGGTGAACGACCCGCTGCCCGCGGGGTTCGAGATCGACAACCCCAACCTCCTGCGCTCCGGCGACCTGCGCGACCTGGACTGGCTGAACCCGGCTGAGGCCGAACACGCCGAATTCCGCAGCGACCGCTTCCTGGCGGCGGTGAACGTGCGCGATGCAGGGCAGGTGACGCTGGCCTATGTGGTTCGTGCAGTGACACCCGGGGTGTTCCACCACCCGGCGGCTTCGGTCGAGGACATGTACCGCCCCGCCTACCGCGCCCGTACCGGCACGGGGCGTGTGGTTGTGAAGTGAAGCGCTGGCGGACCAAACCTAAGGGCAGGGCCCGGCCCGGCGGGGTGGGAAGCGAAGCGCCCGCCCCGTGGGGGGCGGGACGGGCGCTGCCCGGCCTTTGGCCAGGCAAAAGGCTGAAATGGTATGCCGCTGCTTTAGCGTTTCTGCTTATTGCAATCTTTACGGCCTATCGCGCCTTCGACACTTGGATCGACCGCACAAACCTGCCGCTCACCCTCACCGAAACTTCCACCGAAGTCCTCGACCGCAACGGCAAGCTCTTGCGTGCCTACCCGGTCGGCGACGGCCTCTGGCGCCTTGCCGTGCAGCCCGCAAACGTCGACCCGCGCTTCCTGCAGATGCTCCTGCGCTACGAGGACAAACGCTTCCGCGCCCATGCCGGCGTTGACCCCATCGCCCTCCTGCGCGCTGCGGGCCAGGCGCTGTGGAACGGCCGCACAGTCTCCGGCGGCTCTACCCTCACCATGCAGGTGGCGCGCCTGCTGGAAGACGGCACCACCGGGCGCTGGGCGGGCAAGCTGCGGCAGATGCGAGTGGCGCTGGCGCTGGAACGCCGTCTCAGCAAGGATCAGATCCTCACCCTCTACCTGACCCACGCTCCCTATGGCGGTGCAGCGGAAGGCATCCGCGCCGCGGCCTACAGCTGGTTCGGCAAGGAGCCGAAACGCCTGACGCCCGCTGAGGCCGCGCTGCTGGTCGCCCTGCCGCAATCCCCCGAGCGCCGCCGCCCCGACCGTTTTCCTGAAGCCGCGAATGATGCCCGCGACCGGGTGCTGGCACGAATGCAGCGGCAGGGTCTCCTGACCAACGAACAAACCGAAGCCGCCCGCCGCACCCCGCTGCCGCACCAAATGGCTGTCTTCCCGCGCCTCGCGCCGCATCTGGCCGACCGGGTGACAGATCAGGACCCCGGCAAACGCCAGCTGCACCTGACCCTCGACGGCGCGGTGCAATCGCGGATGCAGCAGCTGCTGGCAGAGGCCGTCCGCACCAGCCCCCGCCTCTCCGCCGCCCTCATCGCCGCCGACCACCAGACCGGCGAGGTACTGTCGCTGGTCGGCTCTCCCGGCTACTCGAACGCCGCACGCCGCGGCTTCGTCGACATGACCCAGGCCATCCGCTCCCCCGGTTCCACCCTGAAACCGCTGATCTACGGCCTCGCCTTCGATCAGGGGCTGGCCCACCCGGAAACCCTGATCCACGACGGGCCGGTCAATTTCGCAGGCTACGCGCCGCAGAACTTCGACGGTGCATTCCGCGGCGACATAACCGTGCGTGAGGCGCTGCACCTGTCTCTCAACATCCCCGTCGTGAAACTGACGCAAGAACTTGGCCCGGCGCGGGTGATGGCCGCCCTGCGCGCAGGCGGTGCCAGACCGCAACTGCCCGGCGGCACCCCCGGCCTGGCGCTGTCGCTCGGCGGCCTCGGCATCAGCCTGCAGGACATGGTGCAGCTTTACGCCGGTCTTGCGGCAGGCGGCCAGGGGCCCAAACTGCGCGTGATGCAAGGCGAGGCGCCGCAGCTCGCAGGCCGCCTGACCTCACCCGAGGCCGCCTGGCAGGTGGCAGACATCCTGCGCGGGCTGCCGGCGCCCGCGGGCGCGCGCGCAGGCAGCATCGCCTACAAGACCGGCACCTCCTACGGCCACCGCGATGCCTGGGCGATCGGCTGGGACGGGCGCCATGTGATCGGCGTCTGGATGGGCCGCGCCGATGGCACCCCGGTTCCCGGCATCTTTGGCGGCGACCTCGCCGCGCCGGTGCTGTTTGAGGCCTTCGGCCGCCTGAAACCTGCGCTCGACCCGCTGCCGCCGCCGCCGCCCGCCACGCTGATCGTCAGCTCCGCAGACCTGCCGCCGCCCTTGCAGCGCTTCCGCCCGCGCGACGCGGCTTTCTCGGAGCCCGCAGACGCGCCCGAACTGATCTTCCCGCCCGAAGGCGCCCGGCTGGCGCTGAACGGCGCAGACCTCACCCTGAAACTCCGCGGCGGCACCGCGCCGTTTCTGGTGATGGCAAACGGCCAGCCGGTGCACTCCGGCCAGCGTCGCCGCGAATTCACCCTGCCCAGCCCCGGCCCCGGCTTCTCCTCGCTGGTGATTGTCGATGGCGCCGGCCGCTCCGACCGGGTTAACCTGCGGATCGATTGACCCATGATTTATCCCAAGGCCCTTTTCATGCTGAAACCGCTCCTTGCCGCCTGCGCCCTTGCCCTCATGTCTCCCGCCGCCATGGCCGCCTGCGCCACGGACGCTGAAATTGCTGCCTTTGTCGAAAGCTACCTCGCCAAAACCCCGGCCCAAGCACTCTCCCCCGGCGGCAGCATGCATGACGCGCTCTGCTCCCAGGCCAAACTCGCCGCCGCGCTGGAGCCGCATTCGGGTCCGGTGATCGGCTACAAGGCCGGCCTCACCAGCAAACCCGCGCAGGAGCGCTTCGGCGCCTCCGAGCCGGTGCAGGGTGTGCTCTATGAACGCATGATGCTCGAGAACGGTGCCACGCTGGACGCCCCTTGGGGCGCCATCCCGATGGTAGAGGCAGACCTGGTGCTGGTGGTTGCGGATACGGGCATCAACAGCGCAACTACGCCTGCGGAGGCACTGGCCCATATCTCTGCCATCCGTCCCTTCATCGAACTGCCCGACCTGACGCTTGCCAAGGGCCAGCTCTTTACCCCGGAAACCATCACCGCGATGGGCGTCGGCACTCGGCTCGGCGTCCTCGGCGCGCCAGTGAGGGTAGAGGAGCCGGCAGAGATGGCCCGGATGCTGGAGGAGATGTCCGTCACGATGCGCGATGCGGCCGGCGGGGTGCTGGTGCAGGCGCCCGGCCGGGCGGTGCTGGGTAACCCGGTCAACGCCGCGCTGTGGCTGCGCTCCAAGGGCGTGGAGTTCAAAGCGGGCGACCTGATTTCCGTCGGCTCCTTCGGCCCGCTGTTCCCGCCGCGCGCGGGCAAGGGCGGGGTCAGCGTCACCTATCAGGGGCTGCCGGGCGATCCGGTGGTGCAGGTGCAGTTCAAAGAATAATCCGCCACCGCCTTTAAGAGGCATTTCGCTTCGGGCAAAGCCCGAAGCGACCCGCGCCGCGCCTTCGGCGCGGCGCCTAGCCCAACCAGAATGGTTTCCGCAAGGAAGCCAGGAATGGGCGGGAGCGCCCCGGTTTTTTTGCTGAACTGCCTACCGCCGCCCTTCGCGCAGCCAGCCTGCAACGATGAAGAAGGACGCCAGCAGCAGCGCCAGCCAGCCGGGCAGCAGCGGGCCCTGGCTGACCGACAGCGTCTCATAAGCCTCCCGCGGGGTCAGGCCGATCCAGCCGCGCCCCGCCGCCGGCCGCCCGGCCCGCACGCTGCGCAAGGCAGGCATCCCGTCCTCCAGCCGCAAGACGCCGCCGCGCAGGGGCTCCAGCACCGGCGCCAGCACTGATCCGGTGGCGATGGTCTCCTCGAACTCCTTCGGCGCGGCAGGGCCAAGCCCCACCACTGTGGTCTCGCCGCCTTCTTCCAGCCGGTACAATCCCGGCTCCGGCCCCTCAAAGCGGGTTTCCCACTGGCCCGGCGCGGTCCGGCGCAGCTCCAGCGCCACCGCCGAGCCATCCGGCGCGGTCACCGTCACCGGCCCCGCCTGACCCGCCAGCGTGCGGCGCAGGATGCGCATCCGCTGCCCCGTCACTTCGGCCCACAGCGCCTCCTCCTCCAGCTCCGGCTCCTTCATCATCCAATGGGCCAGGCGGCGCAGCAGCTCCAGCTGCGGGCCGCCGCCCTCGTATCCGCGGCTCCACAGCCAGGCGTGGTCCGAGGCCAGCAGGGCCACCCGGCCCTCGCCGACCCGGTTCAGCACCAGCAAAGGCCGCTCGCCCGCGCCGCTCATCAGCACATGGCCCTCCGGCGTGCGCAGCTCGATCTGGCGCAGCCAGCGGCCCCAGTCCGCAGCGCCCTCCAGGCCCGAGGTCACGGGATGCTGCTTGCCCAGATCGGTCACCTCGGGGCGGTAGGCCTCCTCCAGCACCCGCGCCGAGGGTTCCGCGGGCAGGATCAGCGACAGGGGCGAGCGGTAGATACTGTCGGCGCTGGCAAAATCGGGGCCGGCCGCCACCAGCACCGCGCCGCCGCCCATCGCGTAATTGGCGACATTGTCCAGATAGACCGCCGGCAGGATGCCGCGCCGCTTGTAGCGGTCAAAGATGATCAGGTCGAAATCCTCGATCTTCTCCAGGAACAGCTCGCGGGTCGGGAAGGCGATCAGCGACAGCTCCTCCACCGGCACCCCGTCCTGCTTCTCCGGCGGCCGCAGGATGGTGAAATGCACTAGGTCCACCGCGCTGTCGGATTTCAAAAGGTTGCGCCAGGTGCGCCCGCCCGCATGCGGCTCGCCCGAGACCAAGAGCACCCGCAGCCGGTCGCGCACCCCGTTGATCTGCACCAGCGCCTGGTTATTGCGCGCGGTCAGCTCGCCCGGCTCTTCCGGCACGCTGAACTGGATCACGTTGCGGCCGCCGTGCTGCAGCACGATCGGCAGTTCGAAATCGACGCCCACTGGCAGGGCAAAGCGCTGCGGCGCCTCGCCCCCCACGGAGATATCCAGATCGGCAAAACCGCCCTGAACCGGCACCGCGCCCTGATCCTCGATCCTCAGCGTCAGCTTCACCGGTTCGCCGATGATGGCAAAGCCGGGCGCGTTCTTGACAATCAGGCGCCGGTCCCAGTCGTCCTCGCGGCCGGTCAGCAGCAGATGCATCGGCGCGGGCAGGTTCACGGGCTGCCCGGCGTCATGCACCTGGCCGTCGCTCAGGGCAATGATCCCCGCCACCCGCGCCCGCGGCTCATCCGCCAGCGCCTGGGCCACCGCCGCCATCAGCCTTGTGCCCTCGTCGCCCTCGCCATCCGGCACCGTGACCCAGCGCACATCGGTGCCGGGCCGGTCCGCCAGTGCCGCCTTCAGCTGGCTGCGGGCGCGCGCCAGCTGCTCGGGGCGGTCCCGTAGCTGCTGGCTGGCGGTCTGGTCCTCGGCCACGATCACGATGTCGCTGAGCGGCGCGCGGTCCTCGCTTTGATGCACCGGTCCGCTGAGAGCGGCCAGCAGCACCAGCGCCGCCAGCGCCCGCAAGGCCCAGCCCGACAGGCCCTTCCACAGCCCCAGCAGCAGCGCGGCCAGGGTCACCGCCCCCGCGGCCCAGATAACGGGCCAGGGCACCAGCGGGTCGAACAGGATCGTCTGTGTCATGAAACCACCCCTATTGCCCCAGCCGGTCCAAGAGGGCCGGCACATGCACCTGGTCGGATTTGTAATTGCCGGTCAGCACATGCATCACCAGGTTGACGCCGAACCGGAACGCCAGCTCCCGCTGCCGCTCGCCGGCATAGCCGCGCCCGACCGGCAGCAAGGGGCGGCCGTTGCCGTCCACCGCCCAGGCCGCGGCCCAGTCGTTGCCGCCGATCACCACCGGCGTCACCCCGTCGTTCAGATTGCGGAAGGGGATCCCTTCGGCCTGTTCCGCATCCGGCGGTGCCGCCTCGACCCAGACCGGGCCGCGGCTGTGGCGGCCGGGGAAATCCTGCAGCAGGTAGAACGCGCGGGTCAGCACATGGTCCTGCGGCACCACCTCCAGCGGCGGAATGTCCAGGGGCAGCGCAATCTGCTGCAGCCGCCGCGCCGCCGGGCTGGTGGCGCCGGAGGCCGTCAGATCCGCATCGCGGGTGTCAAACAGGATCATCCCGCCCGCCCGCAAATAGGTGTTGAGCTTGCCGTAAGCCTCCGACGAGGGCAGCGGCTGGTCGCGTGTGACGGGCCAGTAGAGCAGCGGATAGAATGCCAGCTCATCGCGCTCCAGATCGACACCGGCGGGCGCGGCAGGCTCGACCGAGGTGCGGAAAAACAGCGTGTCCGTCAGCCCGCGCAACCCCGCCGCGGCAACCCGGTCCACCTGAGGATCGCCGGTCAGAACATGCGCCAGCACCAGTTCAGAGGCCAGAGCCGCCGCACGCAGATCTGCCTGCGCCTGTTCCCGCGGAGTGGCCTCCTGCGCCCGCAGCTCCTGCGGCGCGGCCAGCGCCGCCAGCCCCAGCGCCGCCGCCAGCGCCGCGGTGCGGGCGGGACCCAGCAGGCCGGAGACCAGCAGCGTGCCCAGCACATCCAGCGCCAAGAGCCCCAGCGCCAGCGTCAGCAGCGCGCCGCCCAGCGGCAGCTCCTGCGGCGCGCCGTAACCACTCACCGCCACCGAGGCCGGCCAGCGCGCCGCCATCAATTCATCGCCCGGGCGCAGCACGTTGCGCGCCAGCATCCGGCGGCCGCCGTCATAGACCCCGGGCCGCAGCTCCGGCCCCGCGGGCGCCGCCACCAGATCCGGGCCTGCCACGCCGGGCAGCGTCTCCGCCGCCTCCAGCCGGCCAAAGCCGTCCAGCACCTCCACCGGTGTCCAGGTGGTGCCTTCCAGGTCGCCGGCCTTGGGCGCCGCGGCAGAGGACGACACCGCCAGCCGCTCCAGCATCGACACGAACAGGCCCGACAGCGGCAGGCTGCTCCACTCCGCATTGGCGGTCACGTGAAACAATACAACCTGGCCCTGGCCCAGCGTCTTGCGCGTCACCAGGGGCGTGCCGTCTGCCAGCTCGGCAATCACCCTCTGCGCCAGCTCCGGGTCGGGCTGCGCCACCACCTGCGAGCTGATCGAGACCTCATTAGGCACCGCCAGCCCGTAGAAGGGCGAGCTCTCGGCAAAGGGCGCCAGCGTCTTCGGCTCGCCCCAGCTCATGGCGCCGCCGATGCTGCGCCCGCCAATGCGCAGGCGCACCGGCATCAGCGGCTCCTCGCCCGCGCGGGCAGTATCGCTGGCCGCCAGCCGCGGCCCGGCAAAGCGCAAGAGCAGCCCGCCGTTTTCCACCCATTCGATCACCGCCTCTTCCTGCGCCGGCGCCAGTCGCGCCACGTCGGCCAGCACGATCACATCCGGGTTGGCAGGCAGCAGATCCCGCAGCGCCCCTTCCAGCAGCTCCGCCGAGGGCGCCAGCGCCTGGCGCAGGTAGTGCAGCGGCGACAGCAGCGCCAGACCTTCATCGGCGCTTTCAGAGGACACCAGCGCCACCTCGCGGCGGCGCAGGCTGTCATCGGTCAGCGCCACCGCGCCCGCAGACTTCACGCCGCGGATTTCGAACCGCGACAGCCGCGCCCGCAATTCGGCCGGCAGCGACAGTTCCGCCGAAGCCACCCGCGCCCCATCTGCAAACCGCACCGGCAGCGACGCCAGGCTGCGCTCGGTGCCGCCCGGATCCTTGCCCTGCGCCACCACCGAGACCTCCTGCGCCGGCCCCGCACGGCTGCGCTGCACCGTCAGTTCGATCGTCCCGCCGGTATAGCGCGCGGGCATCAGCCCCAGCACCGGCAGGGGCTGTTCAAAGACCTCGATGTCTCCGCGCTGCCCCAGCGCCTCGATCAGCCCCTCGCGGCCCGGATATTCCAGCCCGTCGCTGAACCACACGGTGTCAAATCCGCCCTCGGCGCCGCCAATCGCTGCCAAGGCCTGCTGCAATTGCTCCGGCCCCGGCTGCCAGGGCAGGGGCGCCAGCCCGGCCAATTGCCGCTGCCAGTCGCTGGCGGCGCGGAACTGCAAGGCCTCCGGGGCGCTCAGGCGCAGCACTGCCACCGGGCGCTCCGCCCGGCCGGCTTCCTCCAGCTGCACCGCGGCCTGGCCGCTGGTCTGTTTCCAGCCCTCGGCGCCGCCCCAGCTGGCGTCCATCACAATCAGCAGCGGCCCGCTGCCGCCGGTCTCCTCGGTGGAGGGATTCAGCACCGGCCCGGCCAACCCGACAATTGCCGCCGCGACCGCCAAAAGCCGCAGCAGCAAGAGCCACCAGGGCGTACGGTCCGACAGGCTCTCGTCATCCTTCAGGCCCAGCAGCAGCGTCACCGCCGGGAACGGCTGGCGCTTCGGCGCGGGCGGAATCGCCCGCAGCAGCAGCCACAGCACCGGCAACGCCAGCAGCCCCAGCAAAAGCCAGGGCGCGGTAAAGCCGATGCCTGCAATCATGGTCATGGCGCGGTCCGCTCCAGTGCGTGATAAAGCCACATCAGCGCGTTCTGCGCTGAGTCGCCAGTGTGATGCTGCCCGAACCGCCATCCCGCCTCGTGGCACAGCCGCTCCAGGGCCGCGCGCCGCTCCGCCAGCCGCTCCAGATAGCGCTCCTGCAGGGCAGAGGCCTTCAGTGTTTCATGTGTGACACCACCCGCAATGCTCTCGAACAAGGTGCGTCCCGAAAAGGGAAACGCCTCCTCCGCCGGGTCCAGCACCTGCAGCAGCACGCCCCGGACGCCGCGCGCGGCTGCCTTGGACAGCGCCTGCTCCACCGGCTCATAGGGGCCCAGGAAATCCGAGATGAACAGGGCGCGCGCGTGCGGGATCAGCGCGCGGCCATTGGGCGGAGCGTAATCTTCCTCTTCGTCGTCCGACAGCGCCTCGGCCAGCCGCAGGATCTGCACATTGCCGCGCCGGGGCGGCAGGCTGCCGCCAGTGAGGCCCACCCGCTCGCCGCCGTGCACCATCAGCACCGACGCGGCGAGGCCCAGGAGCCGGGCCTGATCAATCTTCTGGGGCAGCTTCGCAGAGGACGCAAACCGCATCGACGCACCGGTATCGACCCACAGATGCACCGTCTGCGAGATATGCCACTCCCGCTCGCGCACATACTGGATGTCGCCCATGGCAGACCGCCGGTGGTCGATCATCCGGCGGCTGTCGCCGGCCTGGGCCGGGCGGTACTGCCAGAAATCATCCCCCGTGCCGGCCCGGCGGCGGCCATGCTCGCCCATCAGCACCGACCCGGCCAGATGCCGCGCCTGCACCAGCAAGGGCGGCAGGGTGCTGGCCTCGGCCTCTGCCCGGTGCCGCAGTCCAACCGCAGCCTGAGAGGCGGCAGGCCTGGTCACGCGGCGGCCCCGGTCCGGGCCAGATCCGCTGCGGTTTCCTCGATCAGCGCCGCCAGGCTCTCACCGCGCGCCCGCGCGGCAAAGTTCAGCTGCATCCGGTGGCTGAGGACCGGCTTGGCCATGTCCAGAACGTCCTCTGCACTGGGCGCCAGCCGCCCCTCCAGCAACGCCCGCGCCCGCACCGCCAGCATCAGCGCCTGCGCCGCCCGCGGACCCGGCCCCCAGGCCACGGTCTGCGCCACGTGATCGGACACGCCCGGCTCCTCGGGGCGGAAGGCGCGCACCAGATCGAGGATCATCTCCACCACCGATTCGCCCACCGGCATCCGCCGCAGCAGGGTCTGCGCCGCGATCAGCTCAGCCGGGGCAAACACCTGATAGGCCTCGTCTTCCTCGGCGCCGGTGGTGGCCAGCAGGATGTCCCGCTCGGTCGCGCGGTCGGGGTAATTCACGTCGATCTGCAGCAGGAACCGGTCCAGCTGCGCTTCCGGCAGCGGATAGGTGCCCTCCTGCTCGATCGGGTTCTGGGTCGCCAGCACATGGAACGGCGCGCCAAGGGAGCGGTCCTCGCCCGCCACCGTCACCATCCGCTCCTGCATCGCCTGCAAGAGCGCCGACTGGGTCCTGGGGCTCGCGCGGTTGATCTCATCCGCCATCAACAGCTGGCAGAACACCGGCCCCGGCACAAACCGGAACGACCGGTGCCCGTCGGCGGCGGTGTCCAGCACCTCGGAGCCCAGGATATCGGCGGGCATCAGGTCCGGGGTGAACTGGATCCGGTTGCCGTCCAGCCCCATCACCGTGCTCAGGGTTTCCACCAGCCGCGTCTTGCCCAGCCCCGGCAAGCCGATCAGCAGCCCGTGACCGCCGCACAGCAGCACCGAGAGGGTGAGGTCCACCACCCGCTCCTGTCCGATAAAGCGCTTGGTGATCGACGCGCGCGCCTCTTGCAGCTTGGCTTCCAGCGCTTCGATACCGGCCAGCAGATCGTCCGTTTCAGGCATGACATTCCTCGTTTCCCGGATATATGCTGTTACTCTATCGTGCTGACAGGAAATGGCAAAAGCAATGAGCGGACAAAAACCTGTGACCCCCGACGCCGAAGGCATCGCCGCGGCGGCGAAAGCGGCCGGCAAGGGCAGGGGATTGCCGCCCGTCCACCTGTGGAATCCGCCGTTCTGCGGCGATCTGGACATCCGCATCGCCCGCGACGGCAGCTGGCACTACCTCGGCACGCCGTTCACCCGCTTCGAGCTGGTCAAGCTGTTTGCCTCGATCCTCAAGCTTGAGGACGGCAAATACTACCTGGTGACCCCGGTCGAAAAGGTCGGCATCACCGTCGAGGACGCGCCTTTTGTGGCGGTGGATTTCGAGGTGGCCGGGCAGGGGCGCGACCAGGTCATTACCTTCACCACCAGCATCGGCGACACCGCCGCAGCCGGGCCGGACCATATGATCCGGGCAGAGCGTGACCCCGAAACCGGCGAGCCGTCCCCCTATGTCATGATCCGCGCCGGGCTGGAGGCGCTGATCGACCGCAAGAGCTTCTACCGGCTGGCGGAACTGGGCGAACACTACGAAGATTGGTTCGGAGTCTGGTCCGGCGGCAAGTTCTTCCCGCTGATTCCGTCCGCTGAGCTGGACGAGACCTGAACTCCTAGCTGGCGGGAGCATCCTCCAGCAGCTCGGTTTCGACAAAGGCACATGCAAAATCGTTGCCGTTGATCACATCGTGTTCGACTCCGGCCTGGCGGAAGTAAGGCACTCCGTGCCGCATCACAGCTTCGGTTCGTGACCCGTCGGGATGTGCGATCTCCAGCACCCCGTCAAACAGAGGCACCACGACATAGTCGAATTCATGCCGGTGCCAGCCTGTGTTGTCGCCGCGTTTGGCAAAGCGCCATTCGGTTACGCGGACCCGGCTGTTATCTATTCTGATGCACGGTTTGGCAGATCCTTTTGCATCACACATGGCTTCCTCCTTTGATGGCGCCAGCCTAGGCCGGTACCGGGCACAGGCATTATCTCCACTTTCCTGCACCAATGCAGCCAGTTGCTTGCAGACGGCAAAAACCAGCCCGCCCGAGGTTAACGAAAGTTTAATAGGAAAATTCTGCACTTTTGACGCCTTGGCTGCCCCGCCGCGCGGCGCTAGACCATCAGTCAACAAGGAGACTCCTATGCCCCGCTTCGCGGCCAATATCTCGCTGCTGTTTGCCGAGCTGCCCTATCTCGACCGGTTCCAGGCCGCCGCCGCGGCGGGGTTCGACGCGGTGGAGATTCTCTATCCCTTCGAACTGGCGGCCAAGGAAACCCAGCGGGCTCTGCTGGCCAACGGGCTGCGGCTGCTGCTGATCAACGCGCCGCCGCCCAATTACACCGGCGGCATGCCAGGCTATGCGGCGGTGCCCGAAGGCGTTGACCGCTTCCAGCGCGACATCCGCCGGGTGCTGCGCTACGCCGAGGCGCTGAAGGCCGGCAAGGTCCACGTGATGGCTGGCTACGCCAAGGGCGAGGCGGCGCAAAAGACCTTTGTCGAAAACCTGCAATGGGCCGCCGACCGGGCGCCGGAGCAGCAGTTCACCATCGAACCGCTGAACAGCGGCGACCAGCCCGGCTATTTCCTCGACGACTACAATCTCGCGGTCGAGGTGCTGGATGCGGTGGACCGGCCCAATGTCGGCCTGCAGTATGACGCCTACCACGCGCAGATGATCCACGGTGACGCGCTCAAGGTGTGGGAGACCTTCGGCCCCCGCGCCGTGCATGTGCAGATCGGCGCCGCCCCTGGCCGCTGCGAGCCGGGCACCGGGCCGGTGGATTTCCAGGAGCTGTTCGCCGCCATCGACGCCAGCGGTTACGACGGCTGGGTCAGCGCCGAATACACCCCCTCGACCCGGCGCACCGAGGACAGCCTCGGCTGGATGGGCTGACCGCCAGGCCGCTCTGCGCAGAGACCTGTGCAGCGGCGCAGATTGTTCCGCATTCCAGGCACCGCATATCTCCTGCAGCCCCCGGCCACCGCCGACGCCAAGGAGACAGCCATGATCCCCGCCCGTTTCGCCCCGCTTCTGTCCGGTTTCCTGATGTCGCTGATGATGTCCTCGATCGTGTCGGGCATCTCCACCCTGCGGGTTAGCGGCACTGGGGAGGGCTTCGCCGCCGCCTGGCTGACCGCCTGGGCCTACAGCTGGCCGGTGGCCTTCCCGGTTGTGCTGCTGGTGGCGCCGCTGGTGCGCCGCATCGTGGCCGCCGCCATCCGCACACCGGATGCGGCATGATGCCCGCGGATGGCCGGTATACATATTCGTGAATTGAAATGTATCAGCCGGCGCGGCATAAGGTGCGGGACCAGTGAGAGGATGCCGCCGATGCTGCCCGCCCGTTTTGCCCCGGTTCTGTTCAGCCTGATCCTGTCGGGCCTGATGTCCTTCATCGTGACCGGCGTCGCAACCTGGAAGGCGCTTGATTTCGGCGCGGGTTTCGGCGGCGCCTGGATGCAGGCCTGGACGCTCAGCTGGCCGATCGCCTTTGCCGTTGCCTTCACCGCCGCGCCGCTGGTGCGCAGGCTGGTCGCGAAACTGGTCAAACAGCCGGCAGGCGGCTGAGGAGGGGGCAATTCAGGCAGGGGGGTGCTCCCGCCCGCTGCAAGCCGCATCAAAGATGCAGCAGCAGCCGTTGGGCGTGGCGCCGCTGGCGCGGCGCAAGGGTTTTGCTGAGAAGCCCCTAAGGGCAGGTCTGCCCTTGAGGGGCGTTGCCGATTGTTTTCAGGGCGGGCCGCGTCAAGGGCAAGCCGCGCTGGGCGCGCGGCGGCTGGCGCCTCCCTTGACCCGGTGAGGGGAGGGTGCGGCAAATCCGGCGCCGCGTCAGCGGCGCCATGCCCAACGGGATGAGATCATCAGATCGAAGCCGGGCGGGAGCGTCCCGCCGGCTTTGCGGGGCGGTTCTTAGTGCGCTTCGGCCCAATTGGAACCGCGGCCTGCGTCCACCACCAGTTTCACGTCCAGATGCACCGCCGGGTCGGCGGCGTTCTCCATCACCTGGCGGGCGGCGGCGATGGTTTCCTCCACCGCCGCTTCCGGCACTTCGAACAGCAGTTCGTCGTGCACCTGCAGCAGCATCCGCGCGGGCAGATGGGCAATCGCCTCCGGCATCCGGATCATCGCCCGGCGGATCACATCCGCCGCGGTGCCCTGGATCGGCGCGTTGATCGCTGCCCGCTTGGCAAAGCCCGCCTTCGGCCCCTTGGCGTTGATCTCCGCGGTGTGGATCTTGCGCCCGAACAAGGTTTGCACATAGCCGTGCTCCTTGGCGAACTCGACAGTCGAATCCATGTATTTGCGGATGCCCGGAAAACGCTCGAAATAGCGGTCGATGAAGCCCTGCGCGTCCTTGCGCGGAATGCGCAGGTTGCGTGCCAGGCCAAAGCCGGAAATGCCGTAGATCACACCAAAGTTGATCGCCTTGGCCTGGCGGCGGATCTCCGGCGTCATCTGCTCCAGCGGCACCTCGAACATCTCCGAGGCGGTCATCGCGTGGATGTCCTGACCTTCGGCAAAGGCCTGTTTCAGCGTGTCGATCCCGGCCATGTGGGCCAGAATGCGCAGCTCGATCTGGCTGTAGTCGAGCGACAGCAAGACATTGCCCTCTTCCGCCACAAACGCCTCGCGGATGCGGCGGCCTTCCTCGGTGCGCACGGGAATGTTCTGCAGGTTCGGGTCGGTCGAGGCCATGCGGCCGGTGCTGGCGCCTGTCTGGGCGTAGGAGGTATGCACCCGGCCGGTCTCTGCGTTGATGTGATCCTGCAGCGCATCGGTGTAGGTCGATTTCAGTTTTGACAGCTGCCGCCAGTCCAGCACGCGGGCCGGCAGGTCGTGCTCGGTGGCAAGGTCTTCAAGAATGTCGGCACCGGTGGCATAGGCGCCGGTCTTGCCCTTCTTGCCGCCCGGCAGCGCCATCTTGTCGAACAGGATCTCGCCCAGCTGCTTGGGCGAGCCGACATTGAACGTCTCGCCTGCCAGTTCGTGGATCTCAGCCTCCAGCGCCGCCATCTTCTGGGCAAAGGCATTGGACATGCGGCTGAGCGTATCGCGGTCCACCTTGATGCCGTTGCGCTCCATATCCGCCAGCACCGGCACCAGCGGCCGCTCCAGCGTTTCATAGACCGTGGTGACCCGCTCCTGATGCAGCTGCGGCTTGAACAGCTGCCATAGGCGCAGGGTGATGTCGGCGTCCTCTGCGGCATAAGGCACCGCATCGTCAATCGGCACCCGGTCAAAGGTGATTGCCGATTTGCCGCTGCCCAGCAGCGGCTTGATCGGGATCGGCGTGTGGTCCAGGTAGCGTTCCGACAGCGTGTCCATGCCATGCCCGTGCATGCCTGCGTGCAGCGCATAGGACATCAGCATGGTGTCGTCGATCGGCGCCACGTCCACCCCGTAGCGGTGCAGGATCTTGGCGTCGTATTTCATGTTCTGGCCGATTTTCATGATCGCCGGATCTTCCAGCACCGGCTTCAGCAGCGCCACCGCTTCCTCCAGCGGCATCTGCCCCTCCGACAGTCCTTCGCCGCCGAACAGGTCATCGCCCCCGGCCTTGTGCGCCAGCGGGATATAGCAGGCCTCGCCCGCCTCGACGCACAGCGAGATGCCGACCAGGTCGACGACCATTTCATCGAGGCCCGTGGTTTCGGTATCCACCGCCACCCAGCCGCGGTTCCGGATGCGGTCGATCCAGGCCAGCAGCGCCGCGGCATCGCGGACGCATTCGTATTTCTCCTTGTCGAACGGCACCGCTTCCGGCGCCTCCGCCGCCGCGGACACCGCTGCCGCTGCCGGCGCTTCCGGGATTGCAGGCGCCTCCATGCCCAGCCGGTCGGCCATGCGCTTGGACAGGGTGCGGAATTCCATTTCGCTCAGGAACGTCAGCAGGGTTTCCGCATCCGGCTCCATCACCTCCAGATCGTCCAGGGTGAAGTCCAGCTCCATGTTGCAGTCCAGCTGCACCAGCTTCTTGCTGAGTTCGATCTGGTCCCGCTTCTCGATCAGGGTCTGGCGGCGCTTCGGCTGCTTGATCTCTTCCGCCCGGTCCAGCAGCTCCTCCAGCGAGCCATATTCGTTGATCAGCAGGGCGGCGGTCTTGATCCCGATCCCCGGCGCCCCCGGCACGTTGTCGACGCTGTCGCCCGCCAGCGCCTGCACATCCACCACCCGGTCGGGGCCGACGCCGAATTTCTCCACCACGCCGTCGCTGTCGATGCGCTTGTTCTTCATCGCGTCCAGCATCTCGACCCCGCCGCCGACCAGCTGCATCAGGTCCTTGTCGGAGGAGATGATGGTCACCCGGCCGCCCGCATCGCGCGCCTGATGCGCCAGCGTTGCGATGATGTCGTCGGCCTCGAAGCCCTCGATCTCCTTGCAGGCGATGTTGAAGGCGCGGGTCGCCTCGCGGGTCAGCGGGAACTGCGGCACCAGATCTTCCGGCGCCGGCGGGCGGTTGGCCTTGTAGAGATCATACATCTCGTTGCGGAACGACTTGCCGGAATAGTCGAAAATCACCGCCACATGGGTCGGCGCATCCGGGCCCTTGTTGTCCTCCACCTGCTTGAACAGCATGTTGCAGAACCCCGCCACCGCACCGATCGGCAGCCCGTCGGATTTGCGGGTCAGCGGCGGCAGCGCGTGATAGGCGCGGAAGATGAAGGCCGAGCCGTCGATCAGATGCAGATGGCAGCCCTTGCCGAATTGTGTCCCGCTCATTGTGCGCCGCGCTCCCCTGGAAAATCCGTTCGTGTTCTGTTTCCCGGTTATCGGTGATCCGGCAGGGAAGGGCAATTGGAGTTTGGGGCGGGAAGCGCCGACATCGCGGCCGCAAAGCTGGCGGAAACGCGCCAAGGCAGCCGGAAGTTTACGGCTGCTTTTCTGGTGCCGTGAACTCAGCCCTCAGACATGCTGCCTGATCTGATCGAGCAGCGGTCTCAGAAAACTTCGGTCATCCCAGTAATTCGAATGGCTGAGCGGGTTGAAGCTGGTCAGCAGTCCGCCGGAATTTATCCGGTGGTCCGCTTCGACCAGTGCGGCGTAGCTATCGCTCAGGTCGCGCAGCGGCCAGCCCAGCACGTCATCCTCATCATAGAAGTTATGCCATTCGAAATAGCTGTTCGGCCTTGGGATCGGCTTGATGTCTTCGCGGTCACGGCCAGCCACGAATACCGGAATATTGCACCCGGTTGTGTTCAGCCGCGCGATGAAATTCCCGCGGCAAAATTCCTCCTCTTCCGGGGAGGCGAAACCGGGTGTGCCCGACCAGACACCATGCGCTGGTTTCGAGGCCCGGGAGGCATCCCAAAGATAATTCGACAATACCTGCCCGCCCAGCGACTGCGCCACAACGATCACTCTCCGGTTGCTTCCCTCCAGCGCGCGGTAGACGCGGCGGAAAGCCTCTAGAATGCGTGTCTGGGCAATGAAATAAGGGCTGTCCGGCCCGTCTTTCCGCGACTCCAGGCTGGCGGCATCGCAAATGCCGTACAACATGAACTTGCGTAGCCTCATCCAATCGATGTGCTGCCGGACGCGGTTAAAGTACTTCTCCTGATTTTCCTGCAGAATGTTCTGGTAGTACACCGGCTCCGTTACAAGTTTTTCGGATTGCGCGGCGCCGAGCCTGCTCCGGATTTCCGCGAAAAATGCATCCGCAAAGTCTTCTTTAGTTTCGCCCATTCCATGAATGGCAATCAGGCCAAGCCGTTTCATAATTACCTCTTACGCTGTCAGGCACACAGTGATGAGGCAGTATGGAGCGAAGGCTTTCGGAATTGCAACCTTTGAGTGCATTTGCGGCGTGTAAATCAATCCCTGGCGGGCGCCTAGAACACCCCCATCGCCAGCCCCGCGCCCAAGGCTTGCCCCAGCTCGCGGCAAGCCTCCAGCTCCTCCTCCGGGATCACCTTCTCCGCCAGGATCGCCTCCGGCGTCTGCGCATGGGTGCAGAGGATCAGCGGCGGCTGCACCTCCTTCAGCCGCCAGCCGGTGGCAATCCGGGCGCACTGCCGCGCCGCGTTTTCGCCGTCCGACCCGGCGCAGACCATCTGCGCATAAGGCCGCCCGTTGAGGCGCCCCAGAACCGGGTAATAGCAGCGGTCGAAGAATTCCTTCATCTGGCCGGACAGCGCCGCCAGATTTTCCGGTGCGCAGAAGACATAGCCGTCCGCCGCCAGCAGATCCTCCGGCCCGGTATCCTCAGCACGTTTCAGAATGGTGTCCGTCTCAGCCCGCGCGGCGTCAAACGCGGCCTCCGCCATCCGGCGGCTGCCGCCGGTGCGCGAGTGATAGACGATCAGAAGCTGTGCCATCAGCCGCAGCCCATGCCGCCGGCACAGAGGCCAGAAGCCCGGATCACTCCGCCGCCTTGGCCGCGTCCTCGTAGATGAACTTGCAGTCGCAATAGGGGCATTCGACCCAATCCTGCCCTTCCGGGATCTGCAGATAGACCCGCGGATGCCCCAGCGCGCCCTCGCTGCCGTCGCAGGCCACCTTGCGGCTGTTCACGGTCCTGGTTTCCGGCGCTTCGATGGTCATGGCTGGCAGTCCTTTCACTTTTCGGCTAGGCGCTTTTATGAGCCAAGGAAAAACCGGGGGCAAGAGCGGCGATGACAGGCGATGCAATCCGTATCGAGGCTTTGCGGAAAATCTATGGCGGCCACAAGGGGCAGCCGGAGAAACACGCGCTGAAGGGCGTCGACCTGACGGTGCCGCGCGGCTCCGTCTTCGGCCTCTTGGGGCCGAACGGCGCGGGCAAGTCGACGATGATCAACATCCTGGCAGGGCTGGTGCGCAAGACCTCCGGCAAGGTGTCGATCTGGGGCTTCGACCAGGACGAAAACCCGCGCCAGAGCCGCGCCGCCATCGGGGTGATGCCGCAGGAGCTGAACCTGGATCCCTTCTTCACCCCGCGCGGCGCGCTGGAGGTGCAGGCGGGCCTCTACGGCGTGCCCAAGCACGAGCGCCACAGCGACGAGATCCTGCGGATGATCGGGCTCACGGACAAGGCGGAGGCCTATGCGCGGACGCTGAGCGGCGGCATGCGCCGGCGGCTCCTGCTGGGCAAGGCGCTGGTCCACCGCCCGAGCGTCCTGGTGCTGGACGAACCCACCGCGGGCGTCGACATTGAGCTGCGCCAGATGCTGTGGGAGAACATCCGCAAGCTCAATGCCCAGGGCATGACCATCATCCTCACCACCCATTACCTGGAGGAGGCCGAGGAGATGTGCGACGAGATCGCCATCATCAACCAGGGCGAGGTGGTGGCGCGGGACAGCAAGGCCAGCCTCTTGGGCCGGCTCGATGCCAAGACCATGGTGGTGCATCCCGCGGTGCCGGTGACGGCGCTGCCGCAGGGCGCGGGCATCGAGGCCGACCTGCGCGAGGACGGCGCCGTCGCCCTGCGCTACCGCAGCCAGGCCACCAGCGCCGAGGAGGTGCTGGCCGCGGTGCATGCGGCGGGGATCTCGATCCGCGACGTGAAGACCGAAGAGGCGGATCTGGAGGATGTGTTCCTGTCGCTGACGAAGGCGGGGTGAGGGGGTGGCCTCAGCCTGGTGAACAAGTTGCGGACAAAGCTCCCTTTCGCCAGTCTGGGACCATTGACCACTGCCAGTCCATACCGGGCATTGATTGCTCGATTTGGAGTTCTCCAAGATGCGCAGTGAAGCTGCCATAAATGAAAAATCCAGTGTCGGGTTCGATGCCATTGCGACCTTTGAGGCAAGTGCAATACCGACGGGAACGCTTGACAGGCTGTCTCTTGGCGATGAGGCTTTGAACACTCCGCAGATCGATAGAATTGGCTGGTATGCAAAGACTCCGAAGCCTTCTTGTCGTGGGGCTACTGTTGCTGATATTCGGCGCTGTGAGTTTCTGCATTACAGTCGGGCTTTCCACCCCCGAACCTGCTCCGCAGCGCTCGCCTGACAGAATTGATTGGATAGCAGCTACCGGCAACATGTCGAACGAGAGCCATGAACAACTTTCTGGTTCATGGACTCTCGATTTACCCAGGGACCACGGCGCCCATCCGGAGGGCCGAATGGAAACATGGCAACTCACGGCATTTCTTCGAAATGAACGCGGTGAGGACATTGGCTTTCAATTTTCAGTATTTCGCGTCGGTATCGTGTCGCCTGGTGCGCCGCCGCCGTCGTCGGTCTGGGAGGTCCGCGACATCTATCTTGGGAATGTCACTGTTAATGGAATGCTGCAAGGCGGGGTTGATGGTGACGAGCGTATATCTCGGGGAATGCCTGGGGTGGCAGGCTTCGACCCTGATATTCATGAACTGAGGATCGATAATTGGTCTCTGCAATTCGTTGAGGATACAGGGCGGGGCGAAATGCAGCTCGATGTTGCGGTGGGGAAGGTTCGTGCCGAACTGTCCCTTACCCCGCTCAAAGCGCCAATTGCCACGGATGATGATGCGGCCCCGTTTCGCGGATACTCAGTCACTCGCCTGAGCGTCAATGGTCACCTCAATGGTTCGCAAGGCCGCGACGTTGTTTCAGGTACTGCTTGGTTCGATCATATTTGGGGAGAATTGCCGGTACCCGGTGCCTCACCGATTGTCTGGGATCGCCTGCAACTTCATCTTAATGACGGACGAGACTTGTCTCTTATCAGATCCAGGAGACGAGATGGCAGCGGAGCTGCGACAGTTGATGGCTACGTCGTCGATTCCGAAGGTCAATTCAGTTCGCTGGATGAAGCTTCGACAGAGCTCGTCATCGCCCGGATATGGCGTGGCGCACGCGGTGCCTATCCAGTTGATTGGCAACTCAAAGCGAATGACTTGAATTTTCAGGTGACGCCACTCATCGACGAACAGGAGTATGATTTTGCAGTGCCGGTCTGGAACGGCATGGTCAGGGCCGAAAGTAAGCCAGGGATCAGACGTATAGGTGGCGTTGGAATGATGCAGTTGACCGGATACCAGGCACAATGAAGCATAGGGGTGTATTAGTCGCCGTATTGGGCCTCGCCGCAGTGGTGACAGCTTACATTTGGATAACCGGCGACATCGTGGCGGTTCAAAGCCAAGGTAGCGACCGTTTCCGGTCAGCGGTCGGCCCGGTTCCGGCAACACCGCAACGCCCGGGTGATGCGGAGGCGGGATACCGCGCGCTGGTTAATGAACCTTATGTCAATTGTGGCATGCCTTATCGCGCATATCGCCGTTTCAATCCGGAGGTCGATCCTGTCGATCTTCTGCCGGAACGAGAGGCCCGGAACGCAGAACTTCCCTATGCGTTCACTTCTCATGTAAACGCGGACGGCGTCGAAATCGTCTCGTCGAACTGCCTGTTGTGCCACGCGTCGCGCTTCAATGGCGAACTCGTGGTTGGTCTCGGAAATGAGTTTCTCGATTTCACCCAAGACCCTCGGAGGATAGTGAATCAGGTCGGCAGTTACGTACAGGGTGAGGCGGATTCCGCTGCCTGGCAGCGTTGGGCGGATCGGGTTGATGGGATTGCGCCTTACATTCAGATGCAGACAGTCGGGGTTAACCCGGCGACCAATCTGACCTGGGCTCTGATGGCACATCGAGACAACAAGACCCTGGAGTGGTCCGCGGAGCCGCTTATCGAGCCCCCGCCCACTTCGCCGCTGCCGGTCAGTGTCCCGCCCTGGTGGCGGATGCAGAAAAAGAACGCGATGTTCTACACGACCATTGGGCGCGGTGATCATGCCCGTTTCATGATCATGGCCTCGCTGCTCTGTGCGGACACGCTAGAAGAGGTGGAGATTGTGGATGCATACGGCCCGGATATACGCGCCTATTTGGAAAGTCTCAGACCGCCACCCTATCCCTATCCCGTCGATATCGATCTGGCCGAGGAAGGCCGCACAGTATTTGAGGAGAATTGCAGCCGGTGTCACGGCACCTATGGCGAGGATGGGAGCTACCCAAATCTGGTTGTTCCGCTCGACGAGATCGAAACAGACAACGAATATGCGCTCGCCGCCACTGACGGCAGGCGTGATCGTTTTTACCAGTGGGTTGAGAATTCCTACTACGGCAACTCCGTGCAAATTGCTCCTGCACCAGGATACATTGCGCCACCGCTTGATGGGGTCTGGGCGACAGCTCCCTATCTTCACAACGGATCAGTGCCCGACATTCAGTCGCTCCTGGACAGCAGCACTCGCCCCAAATTTTGGCGGCACCGGGTCGCTCCTCGTGAATATGATCCGTCAAGCCTGGGGTGGCGCTATGATCGCCTGAATCACGGAAAGGCGAACGTCGACGATCCAGAAATGGCTAGGCATGTTTACGATACAACCCTCCCAGGTTACGGAAACGGCGGGCACGGTTTCGGCGACCATCTGAGTAACTATGAGCGTAATGCAGTCATTGAGTATTTGAAGACGCTTTGACCGAATTGCCGGTTCGATTGAACAGACGAAAAAGGAAATCTCGGCCGACTGCGGTTGTTGGCACATTGAGCGGCGAAGGAAATTGAGGGCTCAGTCCTGCCATTGGCTGACGGAGTGAGACACCGCAGCCACCGCCCGCCCTCTCATGCCCTCACCCCCGGTCGATCCGCGCCTGGTAGCAGTTGTTGCGCGACGACCGGATGTGGATGTAGCTGACCCGCTCATCCCCGAAAATCGCTTCCGCCTGCCCCATCATCTCCGCCTGCGGGATCACGATGCCGGTGCCGTAAACGATCCGGTGATCGGCGCTGTAGCCTTTGATCAGGTAATCGGGGGAGCCTTCCAGAGCCTCCGGCACCGCCTCGCCGTCATGCCGCGCGCAGTGATCGGCGCACAGGAAGATCGGCCCGGTCTCGGCATAGGGCTGCGCCTCGGGGAAGGGGCGGTGGGCCAGGATCAGCATGCCCTTGCCTTCGGGGATGTACTGCAGGCAGTGGCGGCAGGGGTTCTTGCCGCCGTCAGACACCGTGCGCTCCGGCAGCTGGCCGTGGGCGTCGGCGCCGCCATCCTGCAGGGCGCGGACAATTTCGGTGGGCAGGGCGGTGATCTTGGTCATGGCGTTTCTCCTTTGCTGCCTGCACCCTGCCCGAACCGCGCCGCCGCAATCGACCCGGATCTTGCGCATCCCGCAGGAGGGGCGGGCAGGGCTGGAAGCAAAACCCTCCCGCCCGCCGTGCAGGCATTGGAAATGCCCTGCGGCGGTTGGGCCAAGCGCCGCGCTGGCGCGCGGCGCGGGGGCAGCTCGCGGAAGGCCCGTCCGGTTCGACTCCACATGAGAACAAAACGGGAATATTATGCGACTCATGTTCGCCGAATTCGCCTGCCTCTCGAACTTCACTTTCCTCACCGGGGCCTCCCACCCCGAGGAGTATGCGGCCCGTGCGCTGGAACTGGGGATCGCGGCGGTCGCCATTGCCGATGAAAACTCGGTGGCCGGCATCGTGCGCGCCCATGCGGAATGCCGCGACATTGCCCGCCGGGCGCGCGAGCGGCTGGCCTGGGACCGCACACACACGCCGATCGGCCCGCCGCGCCCCGCAGATATTCCGCAGCCCGCCTCCTTCCCGGTCTATGACACCGTGCGGCTGATCCCGGCGGCAAAGCTGATATTCACCGACGCGCCGGAGGTGATCGCGCTGCCGGTGAACCGCGCGGGCTGGGGCAGTCTGACCCGGCTGCTGTCCACCGGGCGGCTGAGGGCAGAGAAGGGCAGCTGCATTCTGCATCTCGCCGACCTTCTGGAGTTTGCGGACGGCCTCCACCTGCTCCTGCTGCCGCAGGCGGGACAGGACCCGCGCGGCGCGGATGGATGGGCACCGCATATGGACGCGCTGACGCGCCGCTTTGGCCCCCGCATGCACCTGCTGATGGCGCCCGCCTATGACGGCGGCGACCGGGCGCGCTTTGCGCAGCTGGCGGAGCTGGCAAAACAGCTGAACCTGCCCCCCTTGGCCAGCGCCGAGCCAAGGATGCACCACGGCAGCCGCCGCCGCCTGGGTGATGTGCTGACTGCGATCCGCCTGCGCCGCAA
The DNA here is from genome assembly GCF_040704725.1 of Leisingera sp. JC11. Classification (NCBI taxonomy): domain Bacteria; kingdom Pseudomonadati; phylum Pseudomonadota; class Alphaproteobacteria; order Rhodobacterales; family Roseobacteraceae; genus Leisingera; species Leisingera sp. JC11. Next base: position 77,949 of record NZ_JBFCVS010000013.1, on the reverse strand, counting down.
GGTCGAAACCCTGGGCCGCGCCGCCATGGCCAACGGCGAGCAGCGGCTGCGCTCGGAACGCGAAATGCGCCGTCTGTTCCGCGATCATGAACAGGCGGTGGACAATGCTGCCCGGCTGGCGGACCAGCTCACCTTCTCGCTGGATGAGCTGCGCTATGACTACCCGGACGAGGGCAGCGAACAGGAAACGCCGCCGCAGCGCCTGAGAAGGCTGGCCGAGGAGGGCCTCAGCTGGCGCTATCCCGGCGGCGCGCCGCAGCGGGTGCGGGCGCTCTTGGAGCATGAGCTCGCCCTGATCGCCAAGCTGAAATACGACCCCTATTTCCTCACCGTGCGCGACATCGTCGCCTTTGCCCGCTCCCGCGGGATCCTCTGCCAGGGGCGCGGCTCGGCGGCGAACTCGGTGGTCTGCTACTGCCTGGGCGTCACCTCCGTCAGCCCGGAACTGGGCACCATGGTGTTCGAGCGTTTCGTCAGTGAGGCCCGCGACGAACCGCCCGACATTGATGTGGATTTCGAGCACGAGCGGCGCGAGGAGGTGATCCAGTGGATCTATGAACGCTACGGCCGCCACCGCGCGGGCCTCTGCGCCACGGTGATCCACTACCGCGGCAAGCGCGCCATCCGCGAGGTGGGCCGCGCCATGGGGCTGACGGAGGATACCATCTCCGCCATGTCCTCACAGCTCTGGGGCTTCTTCAGCGCCAAGGGCGTGGAGGCCGAGCGGATGCGCGAGATCGGGCTGGACCCGGATAGCCGCCGCCTGCAGCTGACCCTGCAGCTGGTGGAGCAGATCATCGGCTTCCCCCGGCATCTGTCCCAGCATGTGGGCGGCTTCATCATCACCCAAGGGCGCCTGGACGAGCTGGTGCCCATTGAAAATGCCACCATGGAGGGGCGCACGGTCATCTGCTGGGACAAGGACGACATCGACACGCTGGGCATCCTCAAGGTCGATGTGCTGTCGCTGGGGATGCTCACCTGCATCCGCAAGGCGTTTGATCTGATGCGCCAGCACCACCAGCTGGACTACAGCCTAGCCACCCTGCCGCCGGAGGACCCGGCGGTCTACAACATGCTGTGCCGCGCCGACAGCATCGGCGTCTTCCAGGTCGAGAGCCGGGCGCAAATGAACTTCCTGCCGCGGATGCGGCCGCGCAATTTCTATGATCTGGTGATCGAGGTCGCCATCGTCCGCCCCGGCCCGATCCAGGGCGACATGGTGCACCCCTATATCCGCCGCAGGAATGGTGAGGAGCCGGTGCATTTCCCCTCCGATGCGCTGGGCGAGGTGCTGGGCAAGACCCTCGGCGTGCCGCTGTTTCAGGAGCAGGCGATGCAGATCGCAATCGTCGGCGCCGGGTTCACGCCGGAACAGGCCGACCGGCTGCGGCGTTCGCTGGCGACCTTCAAGAAGCACGGCAACGTCAGCGAATTCCGCTCCCTGTTCCTGCGCGGCATGGCAATAAACGGCTATGATGCCGAGTTCTCCGAACGCTGCTTTTCCCAGATTGAGGGCTTCGGCTCTTACGGGTTTCCCGAAAGCCATGCCGCCAGTTTCGCGCTGCTGGTCTATGCCTCGGCCTGGATCAAATGCCACCACCCGGGGATCTTTGCCTGCGCGCTGCTGAACTCTCAGCCGATGGGCTTCTACGCGCCCGCCCAGATCGTCCGCGACGCCCGCGAGCACGGCGTCGAGGTGCGCCCGGTCTGCATCAACAACTCCTACTGGGACAACGTGATGGAGCCCGACGGCCAGGGCGGCCTGGCGCTGCGGCTGGGGTTCCGGCAGGTGAAGGGCCTGCGCGATGAAGACGCCGCCTGGCTGACCGCCGCCCGCGGCAACGGCTACCACGAGGTGGAGGACGTCTGGCGCAAGGCCGGCATCTCACCGCCGGTGATCGAGCGGCTGGCGGAAGCGGATGCCTTTGCCGCGCTTGGGCTGAACCGGCGCGAGGCCTTATGGGCCGCCAAGGCGATCACCGCCCGCAAGCCCCTGCCGCTGTTTGCCCGCGAGCTGGAGGGCGAGGGGATTTATGAGCCGGAAGCGGACCTGCCGCAGATGGGCCTGGGCGAGGAGGTGGTGGAGGATTACGTCGCCATGCGGCTGAGCTTGCGCGCCCATCCGGTGGCGCTGATCCGGCATCTGCTGACGCCGCAGAACCCCGGCGGCGCGGAGGGCGGGCCGGGGAATTGAGTATTTGGGGAAAGATGAAGCGAGGAGTGTTATCTTGGTACCTTGATAACATTTGGCCCTCATCATATATCAGCCCTCTGAAAGGAGGGTGCGATGACATCTGTAACCCGTGTGCAAACCGGCCTGCGCCTGGAGGCGCGGCTGCTGAAAACCATGAAGGCGCTGGCGGAATACCTGGATATTTCAGTGGCGGAGCTGGTTGAGGGCATGGCGCTGCACGCCTTTGAGGGCAAGGCGCCGTTCTCGGAAGAAACCCTGAGCAAGATCGAGGCGCTGCGGGCCGTCTACGGGCTGGACCTGACCGCCGCCGACAGCCACAGCCTGACGGAGGATCCGCAATGAGCGAACGCACAGACTATGCCGTGATGGCAGCGGAACTGGCCGCGGGCACGCTGCAGCCGCAGGGCTTCAGCCACCGGGCGCACCTGGGGGTGGCCTATGAAATCCTCTCCCGCCACGAGGTGTTCGAGGGCATGGCCATCTATGCCCGCGGCTTGCGCCGGCTGACAGAGGCCGCCGGGGTGCCGGAGAAATTCAACGCCACGGTGACGCTGGCCTTCCTGAGCCTGACGGCGGAACGGATGGCGGCGGGCGATTACCCGGGCACGGAGGCCTTTCTGGACGGCAATGCCGACTTGCTGCAGCCCGGCGTGCTGGGCCGCTACTTCCCGGCGGACACGCTGGCCAGCGATCTGGCGCGGCGGGTGCCGGTGCTGGTGCCGCAGAACGCCGGCAGCAGGGATGCCGCGCCGTGATAACGCCAACTGTGGCAGGAAAGCCGGTTCACCCCGGCGCGGCAAGGCGTTAGAAGGCTTGCGAAGCTTTCCTTGCCCCGGAGATGATCCATGCCCGCACCCAAACCCGTTGTCCTGTGCATTCTTGACGGCTGGGGCAGCGGCGAGCCTGGCAAGGCCAACGCGCCCTATCTGGCGCAGACCCCCACCTTCGATGCGATCATGGCCAAGGGGCCGGCAGCGAAACTGATCACCCACGGGCCGGATGTGGGGCTGCCGACCGGGCAGATGGGCAACTCCGAGGTCGGCCACACCAACATCGGCGCGGGCCGGGTGGTGGCGATGGACCTGGGCCAGATCGACCTGGCGATCGAGGAGGGGTCGTTCTTCGAAAACACGGCGCTTCTGGATTTCATCAAGCGGCTGAAGGAAACCGGCGGCGCGGCGCATCTGATGGGGCTGGTCTCGGACGGCGGCGTGCACGGGCATATCAACCACATCCTGGCGGCGGTGAAGGCGATCCATGAGGCCGGCGTGCCGGTCTGGCTGCATGCAATCACCGACGGCCGCGACGTGGCGCCGAAATCGGCCTTCCGCCACTTCCGGCGGCTGGAGGAGCGGCTGCCCGAAGGCGTGCGGATTGCCACCGTCACCGGCCGCTATTTCGCGATGGACCGCGACAACCGCTGGGGCCGGGTCAGCGAGGCCTATGACGCGATGATCCACGCCAAGGGCCGCCCCGGGCAGACCGCCCATGGCGCGGTGGACCATGCCTATAACCAGTCGGAAACCGACGAGTTCATCGGCGCCACCGTGCTGGAAGGCTATGAGGGCGTGAAGGACGGCGACGGGTTCTTCTGCCTCAATTTCCGCGCCGACCGGGCGCGGGAGATCCTGCGCGCAATCGGCGAGCCGGGCTTTGCCGAGTTCGACGCCGGCACCCGCCCGAAACTGGCGGCGCTCCTGGGCATGGTGGAATATTCCGACAGCCACAATGACTACATGACCACCGCCTATCCCAAGGCGGAGATCGTCAACACCCTGGGGGCCTGGGTTGCCAAGCACGGCAAGACCCAGTTCCGCCTGGCCGAGACCGAGAAATACCCGCATGTGACCTTCTTCCTCAACGGCGGCAAGGAAGAGCCGGAGGAGGGCGAGGACCGCTATATGCCGAAGTCGCCGAACGTGGCGACTTATGATTTGCAGCCGGAGATGAGCGCGCCGGAGGTGACGGAGAAATTCGTCGAGGCGATCGAGGCGGGCTATGACCTGATTGTGACCAATTACGCCAACCCGGACATGGTCGGCCACACCGGCGATCTGAAGGCGGCGATGCGCGCCTGCGAGGCGGTGGACCAGGGGCTGGCCCGGGTGGTGGCGGCGCTGGAGAAGGCGGGCGGCGCGATGATCGTCACCGCCGACCACGGTAACTGCGAGGTGATGGTGGACCCGGTGTCCGGCGGCGCCCACACCGCCCATACGCTGAACCTGGTGCCGGTTGCGCTGGTTGGCGGGCCGGAGGGTGCGAAACTGCGCGACGGGCGCCTGGCCGATCTGGCGCCGACCATCCTGGAGCTGATGGGGCTGGAGAAGCCGGCCGAGATGACCGGGGAGAGCCTGCTGTCATGATCCGCTGTGCGGGCCTGATGCTGCTGGCCGTGCTGGCAACGCCGCTGCCGGCGGCGGCGGACCCGGCGGATGCTGCGCGGCAGGCGGCGGAGCAGCTGGAGACGGCCTCTGTCAGACTGCAGGAGGCCGACAGCTCCCGCGACCGGGTGAAGGCGCTGACCACCACCGTGCAGGCCTATGAGGCAGGTCTTGCCGCGATGCGCGACGGCTTGCGCCGGGTGGCGCGGCGCGAAGGGCAGCTGAGCGCCCAGCTGGCAGCGCGGCAGGAGGAGGTGTCGGGCCTTCTGGGCATCATCCAGACCATCGAAACCTCGCCGCCGCCGGTGCTGATGGTGCATCCCTCCGGGCCATTGGGCGCGGCGCGCTCCGCCATGATGCTGGCAGAGGTGACGCCGGCGCTGCAGGCGCGGGCGCAGATGCTGAAGGCGGATCTGGACGAGGTGCAGAGCCTGCGCCTCTTGCAGCAGAACGCCGCCAAGACGCTGGAGGAGGGGCTGGCGGGCGTGCAGAGCGCCCGGGTGCAGCTGTCCACCGCCATTGCCGACCGCACCACCCTGCCGAAACGCTTTACCGAGGATCCGGTGCGCACCGCGATCCTGATCTCCTCGACCGAAACCTTGTCGGGGTTTGCCGATGGCCTGGCCGAGATCGCCGGCGGCGAGATCACCGCCAGTGAGGCCGACATCAGCGCCCTGCGCGGCAGCCTGCCATTGCCCGTCGAGGGGCTGCTGCTGCGCGGCTACGGCGAGCGCGATGCCGCGGGCATTGCGCGGCCCGGCTGGCTGGTTGCCGCCCGTCCCCGCGCGCTGGTGACATCGCCCGCGGCGGCCACCATCCGCTACCGCGGGCCGCTGCTGGACCTGGGCAACGTGGTGATTCTGGAACCGCAGCCGGATACGCTGTTTGTGCTGTCGGGCCTGGCCGAGGTGTTCGGCGAGGCGGGGCAGGTGATCCCCGAGGGCACCCCTGTCGGATTGATGAGCGGAGAAAACCCGAAACCGGACGCAATCCTGTCAACAAGCGGTGAAGGGGGTGGAACTGACCGGACAGAAACGCTCTATATAGAAGTGAGAATGGACAACAGCCCGGTGGACCCGGAAACATGGTTCCGCACTGGAAAAGGTGGATGAAGGCTTGATGAAAAAATTTGCGATGGCCGCCATTGGCGGCACGCTGGCAGGTATCGTTGCAACATCTTACGTGGCGGCCCCCTTGCTGGCGCAGGAAGGCGCGCGCGAGGCAAACGTCTATGAGCAGCTGGACCTGTTCGGCGACATCTTCGAGCGCATCCGTGCGCAATATGTCGAGGAAGTCGACGAGAAGGAACTGATCGAGGCGGCCATCGGCGGCATGCTGGCGTCCCTGGACCCGCATTCCAGCTACCTGTCGCCCGATGACGCCGACAAGATGCGGGTGCAGACCCGCGGCGAATTCGGCGGCCTGGGCATTGAGGTCACCCAGGAAGAGGGCTTTGTCAAAGTCGTCTCCCCGATCGACGGCACCCCGGCGGATGAGGCCGGAGTGGAAGCCGGCGATTTCATCACCCATGTGGACGGCGAAAGCGTGCTGGGCCTGTCGCTGGACGAGGCGGTGGAGCTGATGCGCGGGCCGGTCGGCTCCGAGATCGTGATCACCGTGGTGCGCGAGGGCGAGGCGGAGCCGTTCGACGTGTCGATCATCCGCGACACCATCAAGCTGACCGCGGTGCGCGGCCGCACCGAGGGCGACACCGTGGTGATGCGGATCACCACCTTCAACGACCAGACCACGCCGAACCTGGAATCCGGCCTGAAGAAGCAGATCGAAGAAGCCGGCGGCATGGACAAGGTGAACGGCATCGTGCTGGACCTGCGCAACAACCCGGGCGGCCTGCTGACCCAGGCGATCAAGGTGGCTGACAGCTTCCTGGAGTCGGGTGAGATCGTGTCCACCCGCGGCCGCGATCCGGAAGACGGCGAGCGCTTCAACGCGACCCCCGGCGACCTGGCCGAGGGCAAGCCGATCGTGGTGCTGATCAACGGCGGTTCGGCCTCGGCGTCGGAAATCGTCGCAGGCGCCCTGCAGGACCACCGCCGCGCCATCGTGGTCGGCACGAAATCCTTCGGCAAGGGCTCGGTCCAGACCGTGATGCCACTGAAGGGCGAGGGCGCTATGCGCCTGACCACCGCGCGCTATTACACGCCGTCGGGCCGCTCGATCCAGGCGCTGGGGGTTTCGCCGGATATCGTGGTGGCGCAGCCGCGCCGGACCGCGGCGGCTGAGGACGAGGACAGCCCGTCCCGCCGGTCGCGTTCGGAAGCCGACCTGCGCGGCAGCCTGAACAACGACTCCCTGTCCGAGGATGAAATCCGCCAGATCGAGGAAGAGCGCGAGAAGGCCGAGAAAGCCGCGGAACTGCGCGAGCAGGATTACCAGCTGGCCTATGCCATCGACATCCTGAAGGGGATGGTGGCGCTGGGGCCGAAGTAAGGCTCGCGCAAACACGCATCAGGAAGGGCCGTCCGGTTGGGCGGCCTTTTTCATTTTTGCTGTGCCGCCGGGTCTGGCGGGTGGTAGTTGCTGTGCCGTTTAAGCGCGGTGTCCCAGTTAAGGGGGCGGCGCCGCCGGGTGGAGGTGGACAGACCCCGCCGGGAGCCTGCTCGGACAGGATTTCCTGAACGACCCCCTTTTTATCAGGGCCGGTCTCCGGGGGATACGCAGGCAGCCCATAGATGCCTGCGCCTCGTATCATGGCCCGTGCGCTGAGCCATGGCGGGTGATCGATCTTCCGGCAGTGTGGCATGAGGGTGTGAGGATCGCGTGAAGGGGGCGTACGGTGGGTGCGCAACACCTGCCTGCCGCGTTCCCTGCACAGGCCGCAAACCTGTTGACTGCGGACCCAGCGCCGACCCAACCTGCGGCCAGATTTAGAGCAAGGCATTTCGCGGGAGCAGGCTGCCGGCCGTTCCTGCCCGAAGGGACGGAGAAAATCATGGACAGAATTCTGCTGATGATCGTGTGCGCCTTTGCCGGCGCCGCTGGGGTGTATTTTTACCTGCAAAGCCAGCAGCCGGTCGTGGTCGAGACGACGCCGGTCATTTCCGAGCCGCGGCTGATCAATGCGCTGGAAACAACCGAGGCCTATTCCGCCAATGCCTTGGTCCTGGTCAAGGAGCGCAAGCTGCTGGGCAAGGAAAACAACGCGGTCTATGTCTCTCAATGGCAGCAGAAGGTGGTCATCGGTGTGGATTTCACCGGGTTCGACTGGAAAACAGTCAGCGGCATCGGGGACAAGCTGCAACAGGGCGGCAATATCGTCCGCGGGACCATTCCGGAACTGAAGGTGCTGCATGAATACGTTGTCAAAGGCAGTGAGAAGAACGAAGTCGCCAGCCGGATCGTCAATTTTGACGAGGAAACTGTCCTGGGCGGCGCAGCCAATGCGCGCAGGGGCGCTGCCGACACCTGCAGCCGGGACATGATCCTGTACCGGGAAGAGGTGGTGAAACATGCGATGGAAACGGTCGTCCGCAACCTGTCTGTCGCCATGCCGGTTGATGACAACGGCGCGCCCCTGGTGGCGTTTGACTTGAAATTCGCCAACGAGGCGGACCTGCTGGCAGGGATCGCGGACCGCAAAGCGGGCAACCAGGGGCCACAGTCCTGCAGCGGTGTCGAGTACGTCAACTGACACCGGGCTTAAGGGGGGTCGCCAGCCCTGCGTCTGTCGGGCCCTCGTGATAAAACGCCCGGTCTCCGGCCCGCCTGGTTTCCGCATTTTCTGCCAGATGCTGCTGGTCCTTGAAGCCGCCTGTGCGGGGCGCCTGCGGAGGCATGGCCTCCACCGGTCTCTTCCGCCGGGACGTTATATCCGGCTTGCAAGCTGCAAAAGCCTTGGTAGGGTCGCGCGGAAACTGCATTCAGGATTGAACCAATGGATTTGCTGGCCCCGCTCATCGCCTATTCCGTCGCCCTGTCGATCGCGGCTGTCATTCCCGGTCCGGGGGTGGCGGGTCTGGTCGGGCAATCCCTTGGCAATGGCCTGCAGGTGTCGCTGTTCTTTCTGGCGGGCATTGCGCTGGGCGATGTGGTTTATCTGACCATCGCCATTGCGGGCCTGGCCGCGATCGCGCAGCTGTTCTCCGGCGCGCTGATGGCGATCAAGGTGCTGGGCGGCCTGTATCTGGTCTATCTCGCCAGCAAGTTCTGGCGCAACGAGGCCGGGCTCACCCATGTGCGCAAGGCCGGCAGCCGCCGCGGGCTGAAGACGTTCCTGTCGGGCTTTGCGCTGACGCTGGGCAACCCCAAGACGATCATCTTCTACCTCGCGCTGCTGCCCACCGTCATTGATCTGGAGGCAGTGGGGCTGTCGCAATGGGCCGCGCTGAGCGTGCTGACCGTTGCGGTGCTGTTCGTGACGCTGCTGCCCTATGCGCTGCTGGCCTCGGGCGCGCGGACGATGATGACGCGGGCGGACGCCCTGCAAAAGCTGAACCGGCTGGCCGGCGCCATCATCGGCGGTGCCGGGGTTTTCATCCTTGGCCAGGCGGCAACGGCGGTCGTTCGCCGGGCGTGACGTCCGGGCAGATCAACGGGATTTGAAAATCAACGCCCGATCTTCGGCGTACTGAACGGGCAGGCTGGTCTATGCTCCGCCCATGATGTTTGACCTGCCTGATTCCCGCACGCTCTACCAGGCGCTGCTAGACCGTGATGCCGCATACGAGGGGCGCGCCTATGTCGGCGTGACCTCCACCGGCATCTTCTGCCGCCTGACCTGCCCGGCGCGCAAACCCAAGTTCGAGAACTGCCGGTTCCATGCCACGCCGGGCGAGTGCATCGAGGCGGGGTTCCGCGCCTGCAAGCGCTGCAAGCCGCTGGCCGCCGCCGCGGGGGATGACCCGATGGTGCAGGGCCTGCTGGCGCGGCTGGAGGAACGGCCCGCCTACCGCTGGGGCGAGGGCGACCTGGTGCGGCTGGGGCTGGATGCGTCGACCGTGCGGCGCGCCTTCAAGCGGCATTTCGGCATGACCTTCCTGGAGATGGCGCGGCAGCGCCGGCTGCGCGAGGGCTTCACCGCGCTGAAGGCGGGCGAGCCGGTGATCGCGGCGCAGATCGATGCCGGTTTCGAAAGCGCCAGCGCCTTCCGCGCCGCCTTTGCCAAGCTGGTGGGGATTGCGCCGGGGGCGTTCCGCAAGGATGCGCTGCTCTTGGCGGACTGGATCGACACGCCGCTGGGGGCGATGATCGCGATCAGCTGCGCCCATCAGCTGCATTTGCTGGAGTTTGCCGACCGCAAGGCGCTGCCGCGGGAGGTGGCCAAGCTGCAGAAAGCGCAGCCGGGCGGCCTGGGCTTTGGCCGCCCGGCACCAACCGAGCAGATTGCAGAGGAGCTGCGCCGGTTCTTTGCAGGCGAAGGCGCGGATTTCCGGGCCCCGCTGGCGCTGCATGGCACCGGGTTCGAGCGCGAAGTCTGGCGTTATCTGCTGACCATTCCGGCGGGCGAGACCCGCAGCTATTCGCAGATCGCGCGGGAGCTGGGGCGGGCCTCGGCCACGCGCGCAGTGGCGCGCGCAAACGGCGCAAATCAGCTGGCACTGGTGGTGCCCTGCCATAGGGTGATTGCAGCTGACGGCGCGCTGACCGGCTATGGCGGGGGCCTTTGGCGCAAGCAGCGGCTTATTGAAATTGAAACAGGCTACAGACAGAGGATTTCCGCATGACATATTCCGACCGCGCCAAGGCTTTTGCGGCGCTGCACCAGCCGGGCAACCCGGTTGTTCTCTACAACATCTGGGACGCGGGCAGTGCCAGGGCGATTGCCGGGGCAGGGGCATCGGCCTTGGCGACCGGCAGTTTCCCGGTGGCAGCGGCGCAGGGGTTCCCGGATGGCGAGCAGGTGCCGCTGGACTTCGTGCTGGGCAATGCGGCGCGCATCGTGGCCGCCACCGAGCTGCCGGTGACCATTGATTTCGAGGGCGGCTATGCCCGCGGGCCGGAGCAGCTGACCGCCAATGTGACCCGGCTGGCAGAGACCGGCGCGGTGGGCCTCAATTTCGAGGATCAGGTGGTCGGCACCGCGGAGTTCTACAGCATTGAAGAGCAGGCCCGGCGGGTGGCCGCGGCGCGGGCGGCCCATGCGGATCTGTTCGTGAACGCACGCACGGATCTGTTTCTGAAGGAAAAAGACGCTGCCAAACATGCCGCACTGCTGCCGGAGGCGCTGGAGCGCGCGGCGGCTTATGCGGAGGCCGGCGGCAACGGATTCTTTGTGCCGGGCCTGACGGACCCTGACCTGATTGCGCGGGTCTGCGAGGGCTGCCCCCTGCCGGTCAACACGATGATGCGCGGCATCGCGCTGGAGACCGCGCGGCAGGCCGGTGTGGCGCGCTGCAGTTATGGCCCGATCCCGCACGCAAAGCTGATGCAGGTGCTGGCCGAGCATTTCCAGGCGCTGGAGTAAGCCGCCGCTTACATGGTTTCCAGGCAGTGGCGGCGGAAGGCGCGTTTGAGCATGTCGAGCTCGGCGCGCAGCAGTTCGACCTCGGCGCGCAGATCGTCCGCCACTGCCTCCCCTGCGATCAGGGTGAAATCGCCCAGCCGGGTGCTGCTGCCGGAGTCGAAGATCACGAAGGTCTGCACCCCGTCGGCCACGGCCTCCGGCGGCACCGGCACGGCGAGCAGCCAGTCGCCCTCTGTCTGGCCCTCGGTCAGGATCACGTCCTTGAGCGGCTGATCCTGGAACATCACCGTGACATCCGGCCGCGCGCCGCTGGCGGGGGCATTGCTGATCTTGCCCTCCCAGACCCCGTTGCGGAAGCGGATTTTGGTCAGTGTCAGGTCGCTCATGTCAGGTTACTCATAAGGCTGGGCTCCTCAGATCGCCGCGCGGCGGTGGCGCGAGAAGGTCAGGTCGCGCAGGATCACCTGGTTCAGGTCCGGCGCCTCGAAGATCAGGTCGAGCCAGATCTTCTCGATCCGCTTTTCGTTCAGCTTGGAATAGGCCAGGTCGAACTCCACCACGATGTTCTTTTCCTCCTGCGGCAGCTCGCGCACCAGCTGTTCGGTGTTGGGGCCGTGCTGGATGTTGAGGCGGGCGAAGATCTCGATCGGTTTTTCGGATTCGATGATGCTGTCGATGCGCAGGAGGTGCTGGCGGGTGATGCCCTCGGCGGCCTCGGGCGGCAGGTCGATCACCAGCGACAGGAAGGAGCCGTCGAACTTGAACACGTCCATGCGCAGGCCGAAGGGGGCGAGGTCCTCCTCGCGGGTGTTCCTGAGCTGGCGCAGGGTCAGTTCGGAAAAGGCGCAGTCGTGGAACAGCTGCACCTCATTGCCCAGCCGGGCCTTGGGCGGCACCGAGGCCAGCCCCCGCTCCGGCAGCGGGCCGCGCCACATTTCCGGGCGCCAGGACCAGTCGGTGCCATGCGGGCGCGGAAAGAAGGAGGAGGCGATCTGCGGCAGCGCCAGGCGGCCGTCGGCGGTGTGGATCAGCCGGTCCAGATGGGTGCGCAGCTGGCGGGCCTGGTTGCGCTGGCGGCGCAGTTCGGAGAGCGGCGCGCGCGAGGATTCCTCTGCCGCGGCGCGCCAGCGGCGCAGGCTGCGCAGGTGAAGCAACCGGTCCATGATCCTGCCCATCGTGCTCTCTCTTGCCTGGTTTAAGGTCTTGCGTGCCTGTCCGGCCTCCGGCCGGCCCCTGTGCGGGCCGCCGCGGGGCTGGCGGCAGTGTAACCGGGGGCGGCTATTGAAATAAACCGGCAATCCGCTGGCGGAACCCGCGTTTTTTGCGCGGCTCCGGTTCCGCGCTCTCAGCCTGTGCCCGCAACTGCGCCGGGCGGGGCTGCGGGCGCAGGCCCTCTGCTGCGGCTGCGGAGACGGCTGGCGCGGCGGGCGCGGCACTCTCGGCGGCGTCCAGCGCGGGCAGGGTGGAGGCCTCCAGCGTGCGGTGGGTCATCTCGTTCAGCAGGGCGGCGCCGTGGCTGCCAAGCGCCCGGCTTCCCTCAGGCGCGTAAAGCGCCAGCGCGACCAGGTGGCGGTCGAGCACAAAGGCGCCGCGCCAGTGCACCGGGCTGGCGCTGTCGGCAACGGCGCCGGGGAACTCCAGCTTGACCAGCGGCAAGAGCTGGTCCTCGCGGGTTTCCAGCACCCTGGCGTCCGGGAACATGGCCGCGATGTCGGCGGCCTGCGGCGCTGCAACAGAGGCTTTGGCGGGGCCGATGGAGGCGGTGAGCACAGCCGATTTGCGGGCGCCGAACCAGTTCTGGCGGCCCATGCGGCTGCAATGGGCCAAAAGGGCAAAGCCGCCGTCTTTTTCCGGCTGGCTGCTGCGGCGGTCAAAGCAATAGGCGCCGGGTGCGGCCAGCAGCACATCGCCGCCGCCGAAGGACATCACCTGAACGCCGGCCTGCGGCGCCTGGCTGGCGGTGCGGGCGGCAAACGGCATGCTTCGGGGCGCCGGGCTGCAACCCGCCAGGGCCAGTGCCGCCAGCACAACCGCCGCCGCTGCGCCGCGCCGCATGGGCGCCTTTCCGCCGGGCGCGGCAAAAGGCACGGGTTTCCCGTTGCTTGTTCTGATCACTGCTGTTCCTGCCGGTCTTGTTTTTTGCAGGAATCATTACGGAGCGGGCGCCTGGGCGGCAACCCTGAACCGCCAGGGCGCGCGCATCCCTTGCCTTGGCGTTGCAGCAATGCCTAACGTGGGCCGGATTGCCGCCCGCTGCGGCTCCCCGGGAGGACACATGCTCGACTTGCACGGCTACAGGGCGCATGAGGCGCTGGTGCGCTTTGCCCGGCAACAGCCGGCGCTGTGGCGCCTGATGCTGGGGCTGGTGCTGGTGGCATCGGTCAGCTTTGCGATGACAGCCGCGCTGCAGGTGATCCTGGCGGGGCTGTTCCCGGGCGACTGGCTGCAGGGGCTTGCGGATGGCAGCACCCCTGGCGCGATGCTGGTGCTGTTGGGCAGTTTCGCCTTTCTGTCGCTGGGGGTGGCGATGGCGGCGCGGCTGTTCCACCAGCGCGGCTTTGCCACCGTGACCGGGCATCTGCGCCCGCTGGCGCACCAGTTCGGGCGGGTCAGCCTGTACCTGTTGGGGCTCAGCCTGCTGCTGATGGCGCTGCCGCCCTATGACATGGGCCCGCCGATGACCCAGAACCTGCCGTTCTGGACCTGGCTGGGCATCCTGCCGCTGTCCATCGCCGCGGTGCTGGTGCAGACCGGATCGGAGGAAATCCTGTTCCGCGGCTACATCCAGCAGGCGCTGGCGGCGCGGTTCCGGCACCCGGCGGTCTGGCTGCTGGTGCCCTCGGCGCTGTTTGCGCTGGGCCACTACCTGCCGGCCGAGGCCGGGGACAACGCGCTGGTGATCACCGCCTGGGCCGGGCTGTTCGGAGTCTTGATGGCGGACCTGACCGCCCGGGCCGGCACCCTGGGGCCGGCCATCGCGGTGCATTTCTTCAACAACGTGACCGCGCTCTTGTTGTTCGGCTCCCCAACCAGCCTGAACGGGCTGGCGCTTTACCTGATCCCCTTTGACCTGGCGGACGTGCAGGCGCTGCGGCCCTGGATGGCCGTCGACTTTGTCCTGATGCTGGTCAGCTGGCTTTGCGCGCGGCTTGCCATACGCCGCTGATTGCAATTGCGGCAAATGCGCCTTATCTGGGGGGCAAACCGCGCCCCCGGAGAGGCAAGCAATATGAACTGGATCACCAACTACGTCCGGCCCAAGATCAATTCGATCTTTTCGCGCCGCGAAGTGCCCGAGAACCTTTGGCAGAAATGCGATGAATGCGGCACCATGCTGTTTCACCGCGAGCTGAGCGACAATCAGAACGTCTGCACCAGCTGCGGCCATCACATGCATATCACCCCGCGCGACCGTTTCACCGCGCTGTTTGACGGCGGTGTCTTCACCGAGGTGGCGGTGCCGGAACCGCTGGCCGACCCCTTGAAGTTCAAGGATCAGAAGAAATACCCCGAGCGGATCAAGGCGGCGCAGAAGAAGACCGGCGAGAAAGACGCGATGCTGGTGGCGGCCGGTGAAATCGGCCGCACGCCCATTATCGCTGCTGCGCAGGACTTTTCCTACATGGGCGGCTCGATGGGCATGTATGTGGGCAATGCCATCATTGCGGCTGCCGAGGAAGCGGTGAAGCTGAAGCGCCCGCTGGTGCTGTTCTCTGCGGCCGGCGGCGCCCGGATGCAGGAAGGCATCCTGTCGCTGATGCAGATGCCGCGCACCACTGTTGCGGTGGAGATGCTGAAAGAGGCGGGCCTGCCCTATATCGTTGTGCTGACCCATCCGACCACCGGCGGTGTGACCGCCTCCTATGCGATGCTGGGCGATGTGCATATCGCCGAGCCCAACGCGCTGATTTGCTTTGCCGGGCCGCGGGTGATCGAGCAGACCATCCGCGAGAAGCTGCCCGACGGCTTCCAGCGCGCCGAGTACCTACTGGACCACGGCATGCTGGATCGGGTGACCCCGCGCACCGAGATGCGCGAAGAGCTGATCACCATCATCCGCATGCTGATGGGCCTGCCGCCGCAGGTGGTGGGCGACCTGCCGGTGCCGGAGCAGGAAGACGCCGCCAAAGCCGCAAATGCGCCGGCCGATGGCGCTCCCAGCGAAGAAGCTGCCGAGTAATCCGGCCTATAGTGACTCGCCCGGCCGCCCGGCCGGGCTGCGCCCGTCCCCGCCAGGGCGGGCGCTGTTCTTTGCCACGTATGACTTTCCGCTCTGACAGGACCTGGCCGATGACTCAGACCTCCGACGCAATCCTCGCCCGCATGATGGCGCTGCACCCCAAGATCATCGACCTGACGCTGGACCGGGTCTGGCGGCTGCTGGCGGCGCTGGACAACCCGCAGGACAAGCTGCCGCCGGTGATCCATCTGGCAGGCACCAACGGCAAGGGCTCGACCCAGGCGATGATCCGGGCGGGTCTTGAGGGCATGGGCAAGAGCGTTCACGCCTACACCTCGCCGCATCTGGCGCGTTTTCACGAGCGGATCCGGCTGGCGGGCGAGCTGATCTCCGAGCCGCATCTGACTGAGGTGCTGGACGAGTGCTATGCCAAGAACGGCGGCGAGAACATCACCTATTTCGAGATCACCACGGTGGCGGGTCTCTTGGCGTTTTCGCGCACGCCCGCGGATTACACCCTGCTGGAGGTCGGCCTGGGCGGGCGTCTGGACGCCACAAACGTGATCACCCCCGAGGTTTCGGTGATCACCCCGATCTCGATCGACCATGAGCAGTTCCTGGGCAACACGCTGACCAAGATCGCGTCTGAGAAGGCGGGCATCATCAAGCGCGGCGTGCCGGTTGTGGTTGGCCCGCAGCCCGACGAGGCGATGGAGGTCATCGAGGCCACCGCCGCCCGCCTTGGCGCGCCGCTGATCGCCTACGGCCAGCACTGGCACGTCTACGAGGAGCGCGGCCGGCTGGTGTTCCAGGACGAAAACGGCCTGCTGGACCTGCCGCTGCCGGCCCTTTTGGGCGCGCATCAGATCCAGAACGCCGGTGCGGCGCTGGCAGCACTGCGCCATCTGGGCGCGGATGAGGCCGCCTGCGAGGCCGCGATGCTGAACGCCGAATGGCCCGCCCGGATGCAGAAGCTGAAAACCGGCCCGCTGATCGAGGCGGCGCCGGAGGCAGAGCTGTGGCTGGACGGCGGCCACAACGCCGCGGCCGGGGTGGCGCTGGCGGATGTGCTGGCGAAACTGCCGGAACGCCCGACGCATCTGATCTGCGGCATGCTGAACACCAAGGACGTGAGCGGCTACATGGCGCCGCTGGCGCCGCATGTGGCCAGCCTGACCGCGATTTCGATCCCGGATGAGATCAACACGCTCAGCGCCGAAGACACCGAGGCCGCAGCCAAGTCGGTGGGCATCGCGGCAGGCACGGCGGACAGCACCCTGGCGGCGCTGCAGGCGATCACCGCCAAGGATCCGCAGGCGCGGGTGCTGATCTGCGGTTCGCTTTATCTGGCGGGCCATATCCTGCGCGAAAACGGCTGAGATTTGCAGCGGCGGGGGAGGTTCTCCCGCCCGGTTTCGACCTGCCGGTCTCACCCCGTTGGGCCAGGCGCCGCTGGCGCGGCGCGGCCGCGTTTCATCTTTCCGGAAATACTCCGGGGGTGAGGCCGCGAGGCCGAGGGGGCAGCGCCCCCGGACCTGTTCAGCCCCTAATCCAGAACGTAGTTCACCGGCTCCAGCTTGGGCGGCACCTCGCGCCCCAGCGCGTTGCAGACCGAGATTTCCATCACCCGGCACATGGCGCTGAGCGGCACCGCGTTGGCCTGTTTGCGGAACGGGTGCTCCAGCTCATGGGTCACTTCGGCGAGGCCGAAGAACACATAGGCCACCACCGCAGCGACCAGCGGCTCGAACCAGCCGGCGCTGTCCAGGAGGGCAAAGGGCAGCAGCAGGCAGTAAAGATACGTGGTGCGCCAGACCAGCAATGAGTAGACGAAGGGCAGCGGCGTGGTCAGCAGCCGCTCGTTTCCGGCCTGGGCGGCGGGGAAGGCGGCCAGCCGTTCGGCCAGGGCGCGCTGGCCGAAGCCGTCGATGCGGCCGTCCTCTGCCATTTCGCGCAGCCGGGCGGCGATGTCGCGCAGGGCGGCGTTGGGGCTGTTTTCCGTCTGCATCAGCCGCTCTGCATCTTCCGGCCCGACCCAGTGCTGAACCGTTTCCGCCACCTCGTCGCCGCGCAGCTGGGCGCGGTGCAGGTGGTGAAAGGCGAGGATGCGGGTGAGGATGAACTCCTCGTCCGGGCCTTTGCCTGCAAAGATCCTGAGCTCCTGCGCCAGGCTGCGCACGTCGGAGACCATGCGGCCCCAGATCCGCCGCGCCTCCCACCAGCGGTCATAGGCGGCGTTGTTGCGGAAGCTGAGGAACAGCGACAGCGACAGGCCGAACACCCCCATCGCGGCGATGGAAATCTGCGGCATCGCAATGACATAGCGGTCCAGCACCAGCACCAGCAGCGCCCAGAGCGCGGCGCCGATGATGTTGGGCAGGATGCGCGGCACCACCGATCCGCTCAGGATCAGGAAAATCTCCCGCCGCCGGGGCGTGTCGCGGACGATCATGGGGCTTCGCTTCCCCAGTTCTTGTCCTGCATCTCGCGCAGGCGGGAGGCGGTGCGTTCGAACTCGAAGGTGCCTTCGCCCTCGACATAGAGCATTTCGGGCTGCGCCGCGGCGGAGCAGATCAGCCGCACCCTGGCCTCATACAAAGCGTCGATCAGGGTGACGAAGCGCCGGGCCTCGTTGAAGTTGTTGCGGCTGAGGCGGGGAATATCCTCCATGATCAGCACCTTCACCTCCCCGGCGATGGCGAGGTAGTCGCCCGGCCCCAGCATCTTGCCGCAGAGGTCATAGAAGGTGGCCCGCGCCACCCCGTTGCGGAAGGCGGGCAGGGTGACTTCGCGGCCCTTCACCTCCAGCGTCAGCGGCTGGGCCGCGCCGCCGCCCGAAAGATCCTGCCAGATTGCACGGATCTGGGCGCGGGCCTCGGAATCAATGGGGGCGAAATAGACCTGCGCGCCGGTCAGCCGGTCCTGCCGGTAATCGGTGGCGCTGACCATCTCATGCACCGCCATGCGGTCCTTGATCAGATCGATGAAGGGCAGGAACAGCTGGCGGTTGAGGCCGTTCTTGTAGAGGTCGTCCGGCACCCGGTTGGAAGTGGTGATCACGGTGACGCCGGCGGCAAACAGCGCCTCGAACAAACGCCCCACGATCATTGCATCGGTGATGTCGGTGATCTGCATCTCGTCAAAGGCCAGCAGGCGCACCGACTCCGCCACCTCAGCCGCTGCCGGGGCCAGCGCATCCTCGACACCGTTCTGGCGGGCCTCATGCATTTTGGCGTGGATTTCCTGCATGAAGGCATGGAAATGCACCCGCCGCGAGGGGATGCCGTCGAGGCTGTCGACGAACAGGTCCATCAGCATCGACTTGCCGCGCCCGACCCCGCCCCAGAGGTAGAGCCCCTGGACCGGTTCATATTCCGCCTTGCGGAAAAAGCCGCGTTTCACCGGCGGTGCCATCAAACCTTGGGCGATGCGGTCGAATTGCGGAAGCACTGCTTCCTGGGCCGGATCGGGCTTCAATTCGCCCGCGTCGATCTTCTGCCGGTAAAGCGCACTCAAATGGGTCATGGGACAGGGATAGCGCGGGGCGCGGGGGATGGGAAGCGGGGGATTGGCGGCAGCAGCCCGGAGGCTCAGCTGAAGCGCTCCTGCGTCAGCTTCACGAAATTCTCCACCGTGCGCCTGCCGCGGTCCTCCTGTTCCTGCAAGAGGTCCGCGACCAGATGCCGGGTCGCCGCTGCGTGCTCCAGCTCAGCCGGGCTGGTGCCATAGGCAATGCCGTAGCGCCCCGGCGCGTGGTTCTCGTTCCATTCCGCGCGGCTGGCGTAAATCCCCGGGATCACCACGCTCTGGCAGCCGCAGATGGCGGCGTACTGGGAATAGAAGGTCGCCTCGTCATAGGAATAGAAAGTGTCGCAGCGGTTGAAGATCTCCGCGATCTCCTCATGCGAAAGGCCGTCGATCTGGATCGCGTTTTCCGTCTCCGGTATGCGGTCCTTATGCGCGCCCTTGCGCACGATGTAGCAGGCGCCGCTGCGGTCCGGCCGGTTCTGGTTCCGGTAGACCGGGTTGCGGCGCCACATGAACAGATCGGTGGCGCCGCCGGTGATTTCGGGGATGTCGCAGATGCTGCCCGCCCGGAAGAACATCTCCCCCTCGGTGAACTCATACGGGTTCTCGACACCGGGTTTATAGAGCAGCCAGCGGGCCACGTTCCGGGCCCGCATCGGATTGCCCAGGGTGACCTCGGGGTAGACGACGATGCTGGACGGCGTGAAATCGGCGGGCCGGGCCACGGGGGTGTTGAGGGCCGGGTTGATGCCGTAGGGGCGCGCCCAGCGGGAGCCGGGCAGGCGCAGCCGCGACATCACCTCTGCCCGCAGGCCAGAGGCCGGCAGGCGGCGCCAGGGCCACAGGAAGGCCTGCTCGCCCAGACCGTTCAGCGTGTTGACCAGCTCATGCAGGAAAATGCTGCCGCCGCTGTCGGGGTCGAAGGCGGGGGCGTAAACAATGTAGTTCGGCCGCTCTGTCATCTGAGGTCCTGTCAATGGCTTGGCGCGTGGCGGCTCAATCCGCCTCGGCGGCGAGATACTGCTGTTCCAGCTCCAGCAGATCGCGCTTGCGGTCCTTCAGCCGCCGCGCCGGGCTGCCAGCGTAGATGGTCCAGGGGCTGGTGGATTTCAGCACCAGCGAGGCCGAGCCGACCGAGCAGCCCTCTGCCAGTGTCACGCCGGGCGACACCAGCGAGCCTGCGCCGACAATGCAATGGCGGCCGATGTGCACGGGTTCCTTGATTTCCGTCTTGTAGGCGGCAGGAACCGTGGGGTTGGTCATTGTGGCGCCGCTGTAATCGTCGGACTGGGAAAACACCGACACCCGGTAGGCCAGGGTTGCGAAATCCTCCATCGTGATGCCGGGGGTGCCGCCGGCCAGCAGGCAGAAGGGGCCGATATAGACATTGCGCCCCAGGCTGATTTTGCCCGAGACCACGCAGAAGTCGTCGATCCGGCAGTTGTCTCCGATGTGCATCTTGTGCACCTCGTAGAGCGACGCCTTGTCGCTGATTTTCACGTTGCGGCCGAGGGAGGCAAAGCCCATCTGCGCCAGGGCGTCCTGCGTGTAATAGGCCATCAGGGGTTCTGCTGCAGCCAGCTGCGGGCTGTCTCGATGACGGTTTCGATGCTGCTGCCGAGCGCGAAGAACATCGGCAGGCGCACCAGCCGGGCGGAGATATCGTTGGTCACCGGCAGGTCGCCGGCGCTGCGCCCGTAGCGCAGGCCCGCGGGCGCCGAATGCAGCGGCACATAGTGGAACGGGGCGATGATGCCCGCCTCGCGCATGCCGGCGATGAAGGCGTCGCGGTCGTCCATGTCGCGCATCAGCAGATAGAACATATGGCCGTTGCCGGTGGTGTCCGGCGGCGTCTTGGGCAGGGTGACGCGGCCTGCGGCCTCGAGATCGGCAAAGGCCGCGCAGTAGCGGTCGTAGAGCGCCAGCCGGGTTTCCAGAATCGCGTCCGACTGCTCCAGCTGGCCATAGAGGAAGGCGGCGATCAGCTCCCCCGGCAGGAAGGAGGAGCCGATGTCGACCCAGGTGTATTTGTCCACCTGGCCGCGCAGGAAGCGGGAGCGGTTGGTGCCCTTCTCGCGGATGATCTCGGCGCGTTCCACCAGGTCGGGGCGGGTCAGGGTCAGCGCGCCGCCCTCGCCGCTGATGATGTTCTTGGTCTCATGGAAGCTGAACGCCGCCATATCCCCCAGCGACCCCGCCGGGCGGCCCTTGTAGGTGGAGCCGAAGGCCTGCGCCGCGTCCTCGACCAGCACCAGATCGCGGGCGCGGGTGATCTCTGCCAGGCGGTCCATGTCGGCGGGGAAGCCCGCGTAATGCACCGCAAAGATGGCGCGGGTGCGGGTGCTGATGGCCGCGGAGACTTTCTCCGGGTCGATGTTGAGGGTTTCGGGGTCGATATCGACAAATACCGGCACCGCGCCGCGCAGCGCCACGGCATTGGCGGTGGAGACAAAGGTGAACGAAGGCATGATCACCTCGTCGCCCGGCTGCAGATCGCAGAGCAGCGCCGCCATTTCCAGCGCCGCGGTGCAGGAATGGGTCAGGAGCGCCGCATCGGCGCCGGTCTTGTCCGCGATCTGGGCGTTGCACAGATGGGTGAACCGCCCGTCGCCGGACAGCTGCCCGAACTCCAGCGCTTCCTGGATATGCGCCAGCTCCCCGCCGATCATCGAGGGTTTGTTGAAAGGGATTCTCGCTGTGGCCATGTGCCAGCCCGCCTCGTTTGATCTTCGCCGACCTTTATATTGGCTTTGCCGCAAGCCGCAAGGGAACCGGGGGCGGGGGTCTGTCAGGGCAGGCGGCTGGCTGCTGCGTTTCAGGTGCGCCGGCGGCCCTGGCCGGGGAGCCGTACCGCCTCACATCAAAATTTCTTAATGATGCGCGCAAAATTCCTGATTTGACCGGGCGGCGAATTTCCCTGAGGGTTCCACAGCTTGTCAGGAGAGAGCCGATGGACCGTTCCGCGCCGCTGTTTACCCCCGTTCTGATCGTGGGCTGCATCATCATCATGGTGAGCTTTGCGGTGCGCGCCTCCTTTGGCGTCTTTCAGATCCCGATTGCCGAGGAGTTCGGCTGGCTGCGGTCTGAGTTCTCGCTGGCGATTGCCATCCAGAACCTGGCCTGGGGCATCGGGCAGCCGGTTTTCGGTGCCATTGCCGAGAAGATCGGCGACCGCAAGGCGATCGTGATGGGCGCCATCGTCTATGCCGCGGGGTTGGTGCTGAGCGCGGCGTCCACCACGCCGTTCGAGATGCAGGCCTATGAGTGGCTGGTGGGCTTTGGCATTGCCGGCACCGGGTTCGGCGTGGTGCTGGCGGTGGTCGGGCGCGCCAGTTCCGACGAAAACCGCTCGATGTCGCTGGCGATTGTCACCGCGGCCGGGTCCGCCGGGCAGATTTTCGGCGCGCCGACGGCGGAGTGGCTGCTCGGCTTCCTGCCCTGGCAAACGATTTTCCTGCTGTTTGCAGGCGTGGTGCTGGCGCTGATCGCGCTGCTGCCGCTGATGCGGGCGCCGGAGGCGGCGTCGAAGATGGAACTGGAAGAGAGCATGGGGGCGATCCTGAAGAAGGCCTTCAAGGACCCCTCTTATACGCTGATCTTCCTGGGCTTTTTCAGCTGCGGCTATCAGCTGGCCTTTGTCACCGCGCATTTCCCGGCCTTCGTGACCGAGATGTGCGGACCGATCCTGCCGGGCGGGGCGCTGCATTCGATCGGCATCACCACCACGTCCGCGCTGGGCGCGGCGGCGATTTCGCTGATTGGCGCCGCCAATGTGGGCGGCACGCTGCTGGCGGGCTACCTGGGCAAGCGCTATTCCAAGAAATACCTGCTGGCAGCGATCTATACCGGGCGGACGATTGCGGCGGCGGCCTTCATCCTGTTCCCGATCACGCCCCTCAGCGTCATCATCTTCTCGGTGGCCATGGGCTCGCTGTGGCTGGCGACGGTGCCGCTGACCTCCGGCCTGGTCGCGCATATCTATGGCTTGCGCTACATGGGCACGCTTTACGGCATCGTGTTCTTCAGCCACCAGCTGGGCAGCTTCCTGGGCGTGTGGCTGGGCGGGCGGATGTATGACGCCTATGGCGATTACACCCTGGTCTGGTGGATCGGGGTCGGCGTCGGGGCGTTCAGCGCCATCGTGCATCTGCCGGTGAAGGAACGCCCGCTGGGGCAGGCAGCGGCGGCTCCGGCGGCGGCGTAACGCAGGCGGCCCGTTCCGGGGCCGGTCAAAGAACCGGGGCGCTGCCCGCCGCCATCGGACTTGAACCAATGGCGCACCAGTGGCAGCCCCCGGAGTATTTCCGGAAAGATGAAAAGGGGCGGCTGTGGTCAGGTGAGGCCGCGGCGGTGGTTCCGGGCAATGATCTCCAGCACCTCCTCAGTGTGGGTATAGGGCAGCCCGTGGCCCGCACCGGCGATCTCCTCCTGCCGGACGGAGCGGGCGCGTTCGGCGAGGCGGCCGGCTGAGTACGGCGGGATCACCGCGTCCTCCCGGCCCCAGACCGCCAGCGCGGGCACACCCTTCTTGTGCAGGCTGTGCAGCTCTTCGGTGAAATCCCCGTTCAGGATGCCGCGCAGCGAGGCGAGCACGGCCGGGATGAAGCCGCGGTAGCTCAGCTCCTGCTGCTGCAGGTCGGTGATGCCGGGGACGGAGGAGGGCAGATCGCGCTCCGCCTCGGTGCCGCGGAGATGCAGGGCGGGGTAGATCGCGTGCATCAGCCAGTCGCCGATCAGCGGGACATGACGGATGATATGGGTCACCCGGTCCGGGCTGCGGCCGAAGCCGGCCGGCGCCAGCAGGATCAGCTCGCGCAGGCGGGTGGGGTGGGCGGCGGCAAAGGCGGTGGCGATGGCGCCGCCCATGGAATAGCCGATCAGGGTGACATCGTCGCCGACCTCCTGATCCGCCAGCAGCTCCTCCAGCTGGGTGAGGAAGAAGGCGCGGTCCTGCGGGCCGGAGGGGCGGTCCGAGTAGCCGCGCCCGTAGAGATCGTAGGTCAGCACCCGGTAGCCCATCGCGCCCAGCCCCTTGGCGATGCCGTTCCAGACGAAAGACGGTGTGGTGAGGCCGTGCACGCAGACCGCGACGGGGCCGCGCAGGGGGCCGGTCCAGCGGTAGTGGGTGCAGCCGCCAGGCAGCTGCGCCAGCGCCCCGGGGGCGGTCTGGCGGGCCTTGGCATCCATCGGTCTGCGCAGACGCTCGCGCAGGAAGGGCGCCACGGCGGCTGCCAGAACGGCGAGGGCCAGCAGCCAGATCATGCCCGGGCCTTCCACTTCTGCAGGATGTGGTGGCTGGTCATCAGGTCCAGATGGGCGCCGCCGCCGTTCTTGAACAGGGTGATCTGTGCGGGATCGAAGGCGGGGAATTTACCGAGGCCGTAGTAATCCGCCAGCACGTCGCTGCGCTGGATGGTGCCCGCGGCCAGCGGGATCTTGAACTCGCCGATGTGGTCCAGGGTGGTGTCGAAGCTGTCGCAGTAGATCTGCGCGCGCTTCAGGGCTTCGTCATCGGCCTCGCGCATGTCGGGGCGGTAGGCGCCGATCAGGTTGAGGTGCTGGCCGGGGCGGAGCCACTCGCCCTTGATCACCGGATCGGAGGACATGGTGCAGGTGACGATGATGTCAGCGGCGCGCACCGCCGGTTCCAGATCTGCTGCGTGCAGGGTGCCGGGGTACTGGGCGCAGAGCTCTTCGGCCTTGGAGGCGGTGCGGTTCCAGACCCGGACCTGCGCCTGCGGGAAGCCGGCGCCGAAGGCCTCGATCAGGGAGGCGCCGACGGTGCCCGCGCCGACGATCAGCACCTCTTGCGCCTCCGGATTGGCCAGCCGCAGGGCGCCCAGCAGGCTGTCGCCGGCGGTCTTCCACTTGGTGACCAGGTGGAAATCCACCAGGGCCTCCAGCGTGCCGTCGCCGTCCGAGTAGAGGCAGACGGAGCCGTTGATCATCGGCTTGCCCGAATCCGGGTTGCGCGGGAAGATGTTGGCGGTTTTCACCGCGATGCCCAGCCCGTCGATCCAGGCGGAGCGGCTCAGCAGCGTGTCGGGATCGCGGTAGAGGAAAGTGTCGCCGATCTCTGCCTTGGGCAGGTCGTGGCTGGCGGCCAGCGCGTCCGCGAAGCTGACCCAATCCAGCAGGGCTTCACCTTCTTCAAAGCTGATGAACGGGATGGTCATGGGCCTGTTGTCCTTCTTTCTGCGGGCCGTCTCAGGCGGCTTCTTGTTCGGTCAGCAGCCCCGCCTGCACCAGCCGCCCGGCGAATGGCGCGGGGGCGGTGAACAGATGGGTCTGCCAGCCGCGCGCATCGGCGGCTTCGATGTTTTCGGGCCGGTCGTCGGTGAACAGCAGGTGCTGCGGCTCCACCCCGGTTTCGCGTTCGAGAATGGCATAGATCTCCGGCTCTGGCTTGATGCATTTCAGATGCGCCGAGACAAATGTGCGGTCAAAGCCACGCAAGGCCGGGTAGGCGCCGCAGGCGATCTCGAACGTCTCGGTGCCGAAGTTGCTGAGGGCAAAGACCGGGACGCCCTTGGACTGCAGCATCTGCATCAGCCGGACGGAGCGGGGGATTTCGCGCGGGACCAGCTGGAGCCAGCAGTCGTGCCACCAGCGGATTTCCTCAGCCCACTCCGGGTGCTGCTCTGCCAGGGCATAGACGCTGCCGCGGAAGGGGTGGCCGCGGTCGACGTTCAGGTTCATTTCGTGCAGCGGCACCTGTTCGAACAGCTGCTGGCGGCGGGCCGCGCCGATGCGGCTGTCGTAGAAGCGTTCCGGCTCCCACTCGATCAGCACGCGGCCGATATCGAAGACGACGGCGTCGATGGTCATAGGGTTCATCCTTCTGCGCGCGGGCGGGGCCGCGGGGCGGGGCGGTTCTTGCGGGTTTCGCGCCAGACCGAGACCAGGCCGGAGGCAATGATCAGGGCGCTTCCGGCCCAGACGGCGAGGTCAGGCCATTCGTTGAAGATCAGCACGCCCCACAGGACCGACATCGGCATCGCGATGTACTCAAAAGGCGCCGCCAGCGCGGCCTCGTTCATGCGGTAGGCCTGGCTGACCAGGTAACCGCCGGCCGAGCCCGCGATGCCGACGCCGATCAGATAGGGCCAGTCTTCAGGCGCGGGCCAGATCCAGGCGCGCAGGATGAAGTTGAAGGCGGGGCTGTCGCTGGTGGCAAAGCGTCCGTCACCGAAGACCAGGCCGGCCAGGGCGCTGAGCACCAGAAATCCCAGCATCGGGTAGAAGGCCAGCGTGGCGCCGGCCTCGGACCCGCCGGCGCGGCGGGTCAGCACGTGCAGGGTGGCATAGCCGCAGGCGCCGAGGAACGGCAGGATTGCAGCTGGCTGAAACGTGCCGGCACCGGGGCGCATGATGATCAGCACGCCCAGGAACCCGACCACCACCGCGCCCCAGCGCCAGGGGCCGGGGCGTTCACCGAGGAACAGGGCTGACAGGGTGGTGACGATGAGGGGCGTGGCAAAGGCGATGGCCACCGCCTCGGCCAGCGGCAGCAGGGTAAGGCCGGTGAAGAAGCAGATGTTGGCAAAGAACACCACCAGGCAGCGCAGCAGGTGCAGTTTCGGCTGGTGGGTGCGCAGCAGGTGGTAGCCGCCCTCCAGCGGCATGATGATCGCCAGCATCACCGCAACCGCGATGACCGAGCGGAACAGCACCATTTCATAAAGCGGGTAGTCGCCCGACAGGAACTTGAAGATCATGTCGATGACGGAAAAGGCAATGCCGGCGCCGGCGGCGGCAAACAGGCCGGGGACGCTGATCTTCACCTCTGCGCTCATGCCGTTGCCCTCCCGTCTCCTGCCCTTGATCAGTGGCGCAATTGGTTTGTTCGGGCAATGGGGCGGGGGGCGGAAAATGCAATTTTTCCGGGCAAATTTCCGGGGCGGTATTTTGGCGACAGAACGCCGGGGCCGGTGTTCGATGGGGGGATGGTTTATTGGCTGAGAAGCGGTTCAGGGACAGGTCTGCCCTGAACGCGCCTGCCCAAGTGTTGGGCGGCCTGAACCCTGGTCAAGGCCAGGCCGCGCTGCCGCGCGGTCCGCTGGCGCGGAGCCTTGACCCGGGAGCAGGCCTGCGGCGGCAAGCATTTGCGTTTGCGAACAGGGGGATCACGCAAAGTCATTGGGCACGGCGGGCAGCGGCGCCTAGGTTTGGCCGTAAACCAGCACATGAGGCGGCCATGATCACCTGTTACATCACATATGAAATTCATCCCGATAAGGTTGAGGCCTTTGAGGTCTACGCCAAGGCCTGGATCCCGCTGGTGGAGCGGTTCGGCGGCACCCATCACGGCTATTTCCTGCCGCATGAGAGCGCCAATGATCTGGCGGTGGCGCTGTTTTCCTTCCCGTCGCTGGCGGCCTATGAGGACTACCGCGCAAAGAGCTTTGAGGATGAGGATTGCCTGGCGGCATTCCGCTTCGCCCGGGAAAACGGGATTGTCCGGCGCTATGACCGGACCTTCCTGCGGCCGGTTCTGGAGGGGGATCTGGCGCCGCTGAAGGCCGCGATGGCTTAGCGGCCCGCCTTGGCGGCGCGCAGCTCGCGCTCCAGCGCGTCCAGGAAGCGGGAGCGGTCGGCCTTGGTGAAGCCCTTGCCGCCGCCCTGCATGCCCAGCGGGTTGGCGGCGCGCAGGTCGGCCATCAGGTCGCGCATCGCCAGCTGCTGGCCGATGTTGGCCTGGGTAAAGCGCTCGCCGTTGTGGCGCAGCACGCGGGCGCCGGCCTCGATGCATTTGGCGGCCAGCGGGATGTCCCCGGTCACCACCACATCGCCCGGCCCGCAGCGGTCTGCGATCCACATGTCGGCCACATCGGCGCCCTCGGCCACGATCACGGTTTCCACCAGCGGGTTCTGCGAGGGGCGCAGCCCGCCGTTGGAGACCACGAACATGCGCAACCCGTGGCGGGTGGCGACCCGCTCGGCCTCCTGCTTGACCGGGCAGGCGTCGGCGTCGATGTAAAGCGCGGTCACTCTGCCGCCTTCTTCTCTGCCTCGGGGGCTTTCTCCGCCTTGGCCTCAGGTTTGGCTTTGGCCTTGCGGGCGGGTTTCTTGACCTTGAACTCTTCCGGGATTGGCATCCGGTTGAAGGCGTCGAGACCGGCGATTTTATAGGCTTCAGCAAGGGTCGGGTAGTTGAAGGTGTTCTGCACGAAGTAGTCCACCGTGCCCTTGAGGTTCAGCACCGCCTGGGCGATGTGAATGAGCTCTGTTGCGCCTTCGCCGACGATCTGCACGCCCAGCACCCTGCGGGTCTTGAGCGAGAACAGCATCTTCAGCATGCCGTGCTCCAGCCCCATGATGTGGCCGCGCGAGGTTTCGCGGAAGCGGGCGACGCCGACCTCGTAGGGGATGCCGCGCTCCTGCAGTTCTTCTTCGGACATGCCGCAGGTGGACATTTCCGGCACCGAGTAGATGCCGTAGGGGTACCAGGGGCTTTCCGGCAGGGTCGGGGTTTCCAGCGCGTGGCAGGCGGCAACGCGGCCCTGTTGCAGCGAGGTGGAGGCCAGCGACGGGTGGCCGATCACATCGCCGGCGGCATAGATGTGCGGCACTGCGGTCTGATAGGTCTTGCGGTCAACGCTGATGCGGCCGCGGTGGTCGGTCTTGAGTCCGACGGCGTCCAGGTTAAGCGCCGCGGTGGCCCCCATCCGGCCGGCCGCAAACAGCAGCATTTCCGAGCGCACATGGCGGCCGTTTGCGAGGATCACTTCGATATGCTCGCCCCGGTCCTCGATGCTTTCGACCGCGGAGCCGAGCCGCAGGTCGACACCGTTTTCGCGGATCTGGTGGGTGAAGTCCTGGATCAGGGTCTTGTCGATGAAGTCAAGGAAGGTCTCGCGCGGCTCGATCAGGGTGACGCGCACGTCCAGCGCCGAGAACATGGTGGCATATTCCACCCCGATGACGCCGGCGCCGATCACAACCAGTGAACGGGGGATTTCGGCCATCTCCAGGAACTCGTCGCCATCAACAACGGTCTTGCCGTTGAACGGCACATAATCCGGCCGGTAGGTGCGGGTGCCGGTGGAGATCAGGAATTTCTCCGCTGTCAGCCGGGTAGTCTCGCCGGCCTCAGTCGCCACCTCCACCTCATTCGGGCCGATGAATTTCGCCAGCCCGTTCAGGGTGTCCACATGGTTGCGGTTGAACTGGTGCTCCAGCACGTCGACCTCGTAATCCAGGGTCATGTGCAGGCGCGCCTTCAGGTCGTTTGCCTCGATCTGGTCCTTCACCCGGTAGGAGCGGCCGTAGAACGAGCGTTCGCGCCAGCCGGAGAGGTTCAGCACGGTTTCGCGCAGGGTCTTCGACGGGATGGTGCCGGTGTGCACCGACACCCCGCCGAGGCGGTCCTTGCGGTCAATGACCAGCACCCGGCGGTGCAGCTTGCCCGCCTGGATGGCAGCGGCGCGGCCCGAGGGGCCGGAGCCGATGATGATCAGGTCATAATCAAAGTCTTCACTCATGGCCGCGTCCTTTGGTCTTAGTTCTGGTACAGCGCGTCGGCGTGGAAGGAGACATGCTCCTCCATGAAGGTCGACACGAAGAAATAGCTGTGGTCATAGCCCGGCTGCATCCGCAGGGTGGCCTGCTGGCGGCGTTCGGCGACGGCGTGGGCCAGCGCCTCGGGCTTCAGCAGGTCGATGAACTGGTCGGAGGTGCCGGTGTCGATCAGGATCGGGCCGTCAAAGCCCTTTTCCCGCATCAAGAGGGTGGCGTCATGCTTGGCCCAGGCGGCTTCATCGTCGCCCAGATAGGCGCTCAGCTGCTTGCGGCCCCAGTCCGACTGGGTCGGGTTGGAGATCGGCGCAAAGGCGGAGACGGACTTGTAGCGGCCCGGCAGGTTCATCGCCAGCGTCAGCGCGCCGTGGCCGCCCATCGAGTGGCCGGTGATCGCCTGGCGGTCCAGGTCGATCGCAAAATTCTCACCCAGCAGCGCGGGCAGTTCCTCGGCCACGTAGTCCCACATGCGGAAATGCGGCGCCCAGGGGTCCTGGGTGGCGTTCACGTAGAAGCCCGCGCCCTGACCCAGGTCATAGGCGTCATCATCGGCCACGCCTTCGCCGCGGGGGGAGGTGTCGGGGAACACGATGGCGATGCCCTGCTCGGCGCACCAGGCCTGGGCGCCGGCCTTGGTCATGGCGTTTTCATGGGTGCAGGTGAGGCCCGACAGATACCACAGCACCGGCACCGGGCCGTCCTTGGCCTCCTCCGGCAGGAACAGGCCAAAGGTCATGTCGCCGCCGGTGGCGCTGCTGGCGTGTTTGTAGACGCCCTGGGTGCCGCCAAAGGCGCGGTTCTCGGAAACGGTTTCCATGGGTGAGGCTCCTCAAATCTGTTAGCCCTATCGCTATCCGCAGTTGGCCTCAGGGTCCAGCGGATGGGCGGCAGCAATGCCGGTTTTTGCGGCATGAGGCTTGCGGAAACGCAAACAATCGGGGCTTTGGCCGCCGGGCGGCTGCCGCATTTGCGCAGGGGGTGCTGGACAGCCGGCGCGAAAACCGGGACAGTCCGCGGCTGGAACCAGAGGGAGGCAAAGGCATGAGCAATTTTCTGAGACTGACACCGGAGGCCGCGGAGGCGGAGGTGGAGCGCCCGGCAGCCGACAGGGTGATTGCGGGCGATCCGGTGTTCACCACCTGGAACGCGGAGGAGCGGGACGGGCTTTACTGCGGCATCTGGCAGTCGACGCCGGGCAAGTGGCGGATTTCCTATGACGAGTGGGAATACTGCCGGATCCTGCAGGGGCGCTCTGTCATCACCAGCGACGACGGCACTGAATACCCGCTGGCAGCGGGCGACAGCTTCATCCTGCGGCCCGGCTTCAGCGGTACCTGGGAGGTGATCGAGACCACCCGCAAGGATTACGTGATCCGGCTTTAGGGGTTGCGGGTCAGGAGACCCAGGCGATCACCGCCGGCACGGTGACGATCGACACCACGGTGGAGATGAAGATGGCGGCGGAGGCCCGGTGCGGGGCCACGCCGTAATGCTGCGCCAGCATGTAGACATTGCCCGCTACCGGCAGCGAGGCGGCAGCGATGGCAACCGCGGCAGAGAACGGCGCCGCCGGGATCAGCCACAGCACCGCGACGGCGACGCAGGCCGGGTGCAGCACCAGCTTGGCAAAGCTGAGCCAGCCCGCGACCTGCACCCGTTCCGCCGATTTCGAGGCGAGCGAGGCGCCGATGGCAAACAGCGCGCCGGGGGTGGCGGCGCCGCCGAGGATGGTGAGGAAATCATTTGCGGGCTCCGGGATCGGCAGCGCCGAGGCCGACCAGGCGAGGCCTGCGACAATGGACAGG
Source organism: Leisingera sp. JC11 (assembly GCF_040704725.1). NCBI lineage: Bacteria > Pseudomonadati > Pseudomonadota > Alphaproteobacteria > Rhodobacterales > Roseobacteraceae > Leisingera > Leisingera sp. JC11. Next base: position 46,916 of record NZ_JBFCVS010000013.1, on the reverse strand, counting down.
ATCATCGGGTTCTTGAGCAGGCCCAAGCCAACAAGTTTCAGGGTTGCCAGCCCAAGCCCCTGGCCGCGGCCCGCGTTGATCAGGATCACGATCAGCGAGGAAAACACCACCAGATCGACGCTGAGCACCACCATCATCGGCGCCGCGGAGGCCGGGCCGAACAGGATCGCCATCATCGGCAGGCCCAGGAAGCCGACATTGCCGATCGCCGCGCATTGCGCCTCCACCGCTGCGGTGGGCACGTCCAGGCCGCGGATCATGGCGACGGCTGTCACCAGCAGATAGACCGCCAAGGTGCCCGCCAGGTAGCCGAGGATCAGCGCGGGGTCGAAGACCTCGGCAAAGGACAGGTTGGCGGCGAAGCCGAAGATCATCGCCGAAAGCGGGAAGTAGAACACGAAACGGGTGAGATAGGCGGTGGCTTCCTCGGTGAAGAAGCGGCTGCGCCCGGCCCAGTAGCCGAGGCCGATGATTGCAAAGAAGGGCAGGGTGCGGAAGAAGATCTCGGCCATGGGGAATTGGTAACAAGAGCTGACCAATTGGCAAAGGCTGTTTTTTGGGCAGGCGTTGAACGGGCAGGTCTTGATGGGGCAGGGGCGTGCTCCCGCCTGTTCAGCGGCATTCTGAAGAATGCCTTTCACAGTTGGGCGTGGCCCCGTGCGCTGCACGGGGCAAGGGGTTCTGCAGAGACGCGCTCTAAGGGCAGGTGTGCCCTAAGAGCGCCATGCCGATTGTGTGACCGGGCTTCTCCGCCTCAAGGGTGAACCGCGCCACGGCGCGGCGGCTTTGCCGCCCTTGACCCAGAGAAGCCCAGAGTAAGGCATGCACCGCAGCGCGTCAGCGCTGCCGGGCCCAACCGGGAAGGGGCAGCCTTTGGCTGCTCCGGATCGGGCGGGAGGGCTTTAGCTGTTTAGGTCAGCCGCTGCCGATCAGCATGCCGGCGCCCAGCACAAGGGCGCCGCCCAGCACCACCTGCATGGTGGCGCGCCAGAACGGGGTTTCCATGAAGCGGTTCTGGATCCAGGCGATGGCCCAAAGCTCCACAAAGACGATCAGCAGCGCCAGCGTGGTGGCGGTCCAGAAATCCGGGATCAGGTAGGGCAGGGCGTGGCCGAGGCCGCCGACGGTGGTCATGATGCCGGAGGCCAGCCCGCGTTTGACGGGGGAGCCGCGGCCCGACAGCTCGCCGTCATCCGAGGCCGCTTCGGTGAAACCCATCGAGATGCCGGCCCCGACCGAGGCCGCCATGCCGACCAGGAAGGTGGTCCAGGTGTCCTGGGTGGCAAAGGCGGTGGCAAAGATCGGCGCCAGGGTGGAGACCGAGCCGTCCATCAGCCCGGCCAGCCCCGGCTGCACCCAGGTCAGCACGAACTGGCGGTGGGCGGCGCGGTCCTCGTCCGCGCGGGTGCCGTCGTCCAGATGCGCCTCCTGCAGCTCTCCGGCGCGGGCCTGGTGCCCGGCCTCGGCGGCGGCCAAATCGCCCAGCAGTTTGCGGGTCGCCGCGTCCCGGGTGCGGGCGGCGGCGGCGGTGTAGAAGCGTTCGGCGTCGCGCTCCATCGCGCGGGCCTCGTCGCGGATGCGGTCCAGGCTGAGGTTCTCCATCAGCCAAATGGGGCGGCGGGCATAGTATCCCGCCACATGCTCGCGCCGGATCAGCGGGATGGCGGGGCCGAACCGCGCTTCGTGCAGGGCAATCAGCTGGGCGCGGTGCTCGTCCTCCTCCGCCGCCATTCCGTCAAACATTGCCGCAGAGGCGGGATATTCGGCGCGCAGCCGCTCGGCGTAGCCGCGGTAGATGCGCGCATCGTCCTCCTCGGAGGAGATTGCAAGGGCAAGGATTTCCTGGCCGGTCAAATCCGCAAAGTGCTTGCGCTGGGTGAAAAATCGCATCTGCCGCCCCTCAGTTTAGAATAATTCTAAACATAACGGTTCCGCGAGGGAGCGCAAGATGATGCGGCTTAACCTGTTGCAATGGGACGGCGCAGGCTACATTAGGCCCAGACCCCTACGCAGCCAACGGAGCCCGCATGAACCAGCAAGCCAGCGTCCTGCGCACCGGCCGGAAATTCGATCAGGTCCTGGAAGGCGCGCGCGAGGTGTTCCTGGCGGACGGCTTCGAGGGCGCCAGCGTCGACAAGATCGCCAAGGCGGCGGGGGTCTCCAAGGCGACGCTCTACAGCTATTTCCCCGACAAGCGGGTGCTGTTCATGGAGGTGGTGCGCTCAGCCTGCGTGCAGCAGGCGGATGAATCGCTGGACCTGACGCCCGGCAGCTGCGGGCCGCGGGATGTGCTGCGGGCGGCGGCGGAGCGGGTGCACGGGGTGCTGCTGGGCGGCTTCAGCCTGCAGCTGTTCCGCATCTTCGTGGCCGAGGCCGACCGGTTCCCGGAACTGGGGCCGATGTTCTATGAAAGCGGGCCGATGGTGCTGCACGGGGAGATCCAGGCCTATATGGAGGTCGCGGCGGCGCGAGGAGAATTGAAGATCGAAGACGCCGATCTGGCCGCCGCGCAGTTCATCGAGCTGTGCAAGGCCGATGTGTTCCTGCGCTTCCTGTTCAAGATCGACACCGAGTTCACCGAGGCTGAGCGCGAGCGGGTGATCAGCGGCGCGATCGACACCTTCATGGCGCGGTTCGGCGCCTGAACCTGCGGCCTGCGGGAGCGGTGCCCCGTCACTTTCCTCTCAGTGTGTGGTGAAGCTGTTGGGGGTGCTGCGGTAGGTCTCGTGACAGCTGAGACAGCTTTGCATCAGGCCGGGCAGGGAGCGGCGCAGGGCGGGCAGGGAGCGGGTGTTAAGGTTCCTGGCCGCGGCTTGGGCGGTTCCGGCGCGGGCCTTGAAATCATCCCAGGCGTGCCAGATCAGCGGCCGGGCGTTGGAGCGCGGATCCAGTTGCGGTTTCTTGAAGTGCTTGCGGATGCTGCCGGTGGATTTGATCAGCTGGCGCCGGGCGCTGCGGGCCTTGTCCCGGTCGAAGATGACGCGCCCGGCCATCATGCCGGTGAGCACGTCCATCGCCGCCTTCTGCCCGGTCATCAGGGCGATGCGGCGGGTCACATGCTTGCTGAGGCCGCTATCCGCCGTGACCGGGGCCGAGGGGCCGGCGGCCAGGGCCGCAAGCAGGGCGAAACAGGCAAGAGGTTTGAGCAGGCGCAGGGTCATGGCGCAGTGCTCATGCGGATTGACCGAATCGCATATTTGGAACAAAATAGGAACATCTGCCGTGAGCCTCCTGTAACCTGCCGCCTGGCGGCCCCTGCTGCCCGATCTGCCCATGCCCCATCGCCGCATTCTGTCGCTGTGGTTTCCGCGCCTTGGCGCCGAACGCATTTTGCGGGCGGAGCGCGGCGGCATTGCCGGGCCGCTGGCCGTCGTTGAGGAAGTGTCCAACACCCAGGTTATTTCTGCGTTAAACAGGGCCGCCTCGGCAGAGGGGCTGCAGGCTGGCCAGCCCTTGCGCGATGCCCATGCTATGTGCGCGGGCCTGGTGGTGCGGCCGCGCAACCGCGCGGCGGAGGCAGCGTTCCTGGCCGCGCTCAGGCGCTGGGCGGGCAAGTTCAGTCCCTGGGTGGCAGAGGCCGGGGAGGACGGGCTGACCATCGACCTCACCGGCTGCGCGCATCTGTTCGGCAGCGAGGCGGCGTTGATGGAGACCGCGGGGCAGGACTGTGCGGAGATGGGTCTGAGCGTGCGGATGGGGCTGGCCGACACCCTGGGCGCGGCCTGGGCGCTGGCGCGCTACGCAGGCGAGGAGGCGGCGCCGGAGCGGTCGGGCGATGCCATCGATCAGGAGGCGCGCGCGACCCGTGCCCGGGCGCAGAAACGCCAGAGCGTCAAGCGGCGCCACTGGACCCGGGGCGGTGCGGCGCCGCAGCTGCAGGCGGTGGTGCCGCAGCTGGGCCGGATTGCGGAAACCGGCCAGGCCTATGGCGCGCTGGCCCCGCTGCCGGTGGCGGCCTTGCGGCTGGACAGCGCCACGGTGGCGCAGCTGAACCGGCTGGGGCTCAGGCGGATCGGCGACCTGCTGGGGCAGCCGCGGGCCAGCCTGGCGCGCCGGTTCGGCCAGGGGCTGGTGTTGCGGCTGGATCAGGCGATGGGCAGCGCGCCTGAGCCGGTCTCGCCCGCGCGCAGCCCGGACCGTTTTGCGGTGCGGCTGACCCTGCCGGAGCCGATCGGGCTGATGGAGGACCTGCTGGCGGGCATTGACCGGATGCTGCCGCGGCTGTGTGCCCGGCTGGAGGCGCGCGGCAAGGGCGCCCGTGTGCTGCGGCTGGAGGCGCACCGCTGCGATCAGGCGATGGAGGCCGTGACCCTGGGCCTGGCCCGCGCCAGCCGCGAGCCTGCCCGCATCCGGCCTCTGCTGGAGATGAAGCTGGAGCAGATCGACGCCGGCTACGGCATCGACATGCTGCGGCTGGAGGTCTTGCAGGCGGAGGCCATTCACGCCCGCACTCCGGCGGGCCACATGCAGGCGGGCGCCGCAGCGCGGGCGCGGCAGGAGGATGGCGCGGCGCTGGAGGATCTGATCGGCCGGCTGGGCGCGCGGCTGGGGCTGGAGGCAATCACCCGCTGTCACCCGGCAGAGAGCCATATCCCGGAGAAAACCTTTACCGTGCAGGCGGCGGCCTGGTCGGAGCCTGCCGCCGGCGACTGGCCGCTGCCGCCGCGGCCCCGGCCGCTGCTCTTGTGGCGGCCCGAACTGGTCCATGCGCCGGATGTGCCGCAGGTGCCGGAACGCTTCCGCTGGCGCGGCCGGGACTGGGCGCTGGCAGAGGCGGAGGGGCCGGAGCGGATTGCGCCCGAGTGGTGGCTGGAAGATCCCGAGTGGCGTAGCGGCGTGCGCGATTACTGGGTGGTGGTGACGGACTGCGGCACGCGGCTGTGGCTGTTCTTTGCCCATGGCGGCGCGCTGTCGCCGGGCTGGTTCTGCCATGGGTCGTTTGCGTGACCGGGCGGCGCGGACAGTTCGGCGCGCGGCGAAGGGTTTTGCTTGGGTGTCCTTGCGCAAACCGCATAGGGTGGGGGCATGATCACACCGCGTTTCGACATTCTGGGCCAGGCCATCAGCGACGCCAGCCGCACGCAGATGCTGTGCGAACTGATGGAGGGCCGCGCCTATACCAACAAGGAGCTGGCGGCGGCGGCCGGGGTGACGCCGCAGACCGCCTCTGCCCATTTGCGGCTGCTGCAGGATGCCGGGCTGGTGGTGGCGGAAAAGCGCGGCCGCTGCGTCTACCACCGGCTGGCCGGCGCAGAGGTGGCCCATGCGCTGGAGCAACTGGCGGCAATTGCGCCTGCGGACAGCCTGCACCGTGCCCAGCAGCGCAAGGCGGGCGGGCTGGCGCAGCTGCGCAGCTGTTACGACCACCTGGCGGGCCCGCTGGCGGTGGCGATGACCCGCGCCTTCCTGGACCGCGGCATGCTGGTGGAAGAGCAGGGCGCCTTCCGCGCGGTTCCGGCCGGGGAATGGCTGAAACTGGGGGTGGTGCTGCCGGAAAAGACAGGCCGCCAGCCCTTTGCCCGGCCTTGCCTGGACTGGACCGAGCGCAAGCTGCATGTGGCGGGGCCGATGGGGCGGCAGATCCTGGATCACGCGCTGGACAGCGGCTGGGTCAAGCGGCACCGGCACAAGCGCGGGCTGCTGCTGAGCGCGCCCGGACGGGTGGCGCTGGAGCAGATCCTGGATCTGCGCTGCGGCGCGCTGGCAGCGGCCTGAGCGGGCCTGAAGCAGGCTCTGAGATGGGCGGAAACACGCCTTCCGCGCCTGTGCGCATCCTGCACCACACGAAAAATCGAACGTTAAAAGCCTTGATTTGCCCCGGAAACGGCGCAACCTTTTAACTATGAGCTTTGATCAGGTGCAGCCTTTTCCCGGATCTCCCTACCCTCAGCAAGTCGCATTTGACCGGCGGGAACTGTCGGTCATTCTTTCGTTGTACGGACGGATGGTGGCCGCCGGGGAATGGCGCGATTACGGGATTTCTTCCTTGCGTGATCTGGCAGTATTCTCCGTCTTCCGGCGCACGGCAGAGCATCCGCTCTACCGGATCGAAAAGCGCCCCAAGCTGCGCAACCGGCAGGGGCAGTATTCGGTGGTCGGCATGGACGGGCATATCCTGAAGCGCGGCACGGATCTGAAGACCGTGCTGAGGGTGCTGGAGCGCAAGCTGATCCGCTCCGTGGAGTAGCCGCGAGGATCGCGGCGGAGCGGCGACCGGAATTTTCACAAAATTCCGGCCAAAAATCTTATGAAGATTTTTTCCCGCGGCAACGGGGCCGCGTTACGCCAGCCGCTTGTGGGCGGTGACCGGGCCGTCGCCCTGCGCCGCGATCCGCTCGATTGCCGCGCCGATGGGCTCGATCGCCACTGCCATATCGTGGGCATTGGCGTGGATCAGGGTCTGTGCGTCCCGCGCCATGGCGACATGGCCTTTCCAGAACAGCAGGTCGCCGCGCTGGTAGTCCCCGGCAGGGGCTGGATCGCCCAGCTCTGCCTCCTGCATGTCGCTGTCGCCGGGGCAGGGGGTGCCGCAGGCCAAGAGCGCCGCCTGCACCAGGCCGGAGCAGTCGATGCCGAAGCGGCTGTTGCCGCCCCAGAGGTAGGGCGTGCCGAGGAAAAGCTCCGCCACCGCCACCGGATCATCGGCATGGGCGCCCAGCGGCGACAGGTGGCGGGCGGGGATGAAGCCGAGGGTGGTTTCAAGGAACCGTCCCGCGCCGCCCAGAACCTGCACCCGGCTGGCGTGGCTGAGAGCATGGGTTTCCGGCGACTTGAAATCATCGGCCGAATAGGCGTGGGTGGCCGGGGCGCTGACCCAATGGGTGGCCTCGAACGGCGCGGTCAGGGCGCTGCCGGGCACATAACCCACGTAGGAATCCTTGGCCGCCTGAAGGAAGGACCAGCCGCCGCGGTCCTCGTAGACCGTGACCGGCTCGCCGTAGACCAACTGGCGGTCGCGGGGGCCGTCCGGCGCGCGCAACAGGTCGGCGACGGCGGCACCGATGCGGGCGGCGGTGCCGTCAACACGTTCCAGCCCTTCGGGCGCGTGTGTCAGATGCGCGGCGGCGATACGGTCATTCAGGGGCAAGCGGCGGCGGTCGGCCATGAGGCTCAGAGCTCCAGCATGTCCGGCAGCGCGGCAAACAGCGCGCGGGCGCCCTGCAGCGCGCCGCCCTTGGGACGGCCCGGCGCGGCGCTGGGGGTCCAGCCGTAGATGTCGAAATGCATGTAGCGGGTCTCTCCGGCAAAGCGGCGCAGGAACAGGGCCGCGGTGATCGAGCCGGCAAAGCCGCCTGAGGGCGCGTTGTCCAGATCGGCGATGCCGGGTTCGATCATCGTCTCGTAAGGATCGTGGAAGGGCATCCGCCAGACCGGGTCGGCGGTGCGGGCGGCGCTGGCCGCAAGCGCGGCGGCGTCGCCGTCGTGATCGGTATAGAAGGGCGACAGGTCGGGGCCGACGGCGACCCGCGCTGCGCCGGTGAGGGTCGCCATCGAGATCAGCAGGTCCGGCGCGTCCTCTGCCGCCAGTGCCAGGGCGTCGGCCAGCACCAGTCGGCCCTCGGCGTCGGTATTGTTGTTCTCCACCGTCAGTCCCTTGCGCGACATCAGCACATCGCCGGGGCGGAAGGCCGCGCCGGAGACGGCATTTTCCACTGCGGGGATCAGCACCCGCAGCTGCAGCTTCAGCCCGGCAGCCATGATCATGCGGGCGAGGCCCAGCACATTGGCGGCGCCGCCCATGTCCTTTTTCATCAGCGCCATGCTGTTGCCGGGCTTCAGGTTCAGCCCGCCTGTGTCGAAGCAGACGCCCTTGCCCACCAGGGCGAGTTTCGGGCCGCTGCTGCCCCAGCGCAGGTCAATGAGCCGCGGCGCCCGGTCCGAGGCGCGGCCGACGGTGTGGATCAGCGGGAAGTTCCGGGCCAAGAGGTCTTCGCCCAGGGTGACGGAGGTTTCTGCGCCGAACTCCTGCGCGAGGGATTCGGCTGCGGCTTGAAGCTCTGCCGGGCCCATGTCGGAGGCGGGGGTGTTGATCAGGTCGCGGGTCAGGCATTCGGCAGCGGCCAGCGATTCCACGGCGGCGACCTCCACGCCTTCGGGCGCTTGCAGCGCGGCGGCTTCGCCCTTGGCGTCCTTGTAACGGTCGAATCGGTAGGCGGTTAGCAGCCAGCCGAGCGACTCGCTGGCGGCGGCCTCAGCGGGCAGGCCGGAGGCGATGCGGTAGGTGCCCGCAGGCAGTTTCTGCGCCGCTTCGGCCAGCACGAAGCGGCGGCGCGCGCGCTGGGCGGCGCTGCCGTAGCCCGCCAGGGCCATTGTGATCCCGCCATCGGCGTCCGGCACCGTCAGGGCCTGGCCGCAGGCGCCGGTGAAGCCCTGTGCCTTGGCCCAGGCCTGAACGCGCTGCGGCTGGCCCGAGAGCCAGCTGTCGAAAGCATCGCTTGCGATGACATGCACGGGACAGGCGTCCGGGCCGGGCGCGGCAAAGACTGGCGGCATCGAAAAAACTCCGGTTGCAATCATTTCTGATGCGCCAGAGTAGCCGCCGCTGCGCGGCCTGCAAGCCCCGCGGGCTGCGGAATGTCAGATCGTCATGTCCTGCTGGTCCCAGACCGCGGTCAGCGAGCGTTCGCCCACCCGCATCAGCCGGAACAGGATGGCGGCAACGGCCGGCGCGTCCTCGGCATCGATGGCCTGGGTCACGTCCTTGGCAATTGTTGCCAGCGCCGTCATGCCGATCTGTTCGGCCATCGCAATCAGCGACCGGGCGCTCTTGCGCAGGTTCATCATATCGTTCTGCCGCCACAGACGCTCGCAATGCGTCAGGCGGACTGCCATTTCCTCAATCGCCCGGCACACGACGTCCTCGGCACCGGCTTCGCCGAGCTGTTCATAGAGCGCGGAAAGTTTGTCAGGATCTAAGCGCACTGTCTCGGAGTGCATCACTGTCAGTATGTTAGCCACCACAATCACCCAATTCTTTGTACCCCCACGGCACGCTGCCCAATGTGGAAGCCAGAAGTTTTCAAAAGGTTTCCGCGGGCGGATCAAATTCCTCGAATTTTGAGACAATGCAGGGTAATACGGCCGGCAACGTGAAATGAACCGAGGATTCGACATTGGAATTTGCCAAACCTCTCCCGAGTTATCTGGTGACCCGGTACCACGGCTGGAAGGCCACATCCTATGAGGAGAACCAGGGATGGTACCGCCGTCTGGCAACCGAGGGCCAGCGGCCGCGGGCGATGGTGATCTCCTGCTGCGACAGCCGGGTGCATGTGACCTCGATCTTCGGCGCCGACCAGGGCGAGTTTTTCATTCACCGCAATATCGCCAACCTGGTGCCGCCGTTTGCGCCCGACGGCGACCACCACGGCACCTCGGCGGCGGTGGAATACGCGGTCACCGCGCTGAAGGTGTCGCATCTGATCGTGCTGGGGCATTCGCAGTGCGGCGGCGTGCAGGGCTGCATCGACATGTGCAAGGGCAACGCGCCGCAGCTGGAGGAGAAAACCAGCTTTGTCGGCCGCTGGATGGACATCCTGAAGCCCAAGTTCGGAGGTGTCGAGGATATCGAGGATCCGGTGGAGCAGGCGCGCCAGTTCGAGCGGCAGGCGGTTGTCGCCTCGCTGGAGAACCTGATGACCTTCCCGTTCATCGAATCGGCAGTGAAGGCGGGCGAGCTGAGCCTGCACGGGCTGTGGACCGATATCGGCGAGGGCGGGCTGGAATGCTATGACCCCAAGGCGGGCACTTTCGCCCCGGTCTGAGGTCAGGCCGTTTTCTTGCCGGACCCAAACGCAGCCGCCAGATTGGCGGCTGCTTGCGTATAGCCGCCCGCGGCGCCGTCGACGAAGTGGATGTGGTCGTCCTCCACCGGGGAGGGCACGATGCAGGTGACCATGGCGGCGTCCTGCTCGTGCAGGCCGAACTGCGCCAGCCCGGCCTCAGCCGCCTGCTGCAGATGCTGGCGGATGCGGTCGCGGATGGCGGGCGTGCAGTCCAGCGTCATCTTCAGCCCGTCGTCGAATTTGCGGAAATCCGAATGCGCCCGGAGCATCGACAGGTAGTGCACCGGGTCGAAGCTGCCGACGCGGCGTTTGGTGACAAAGATCAGCCCGGCCAAAGCGCTGTGGAAGAACAGCGCAAGTTTCCTCAGAACCAGCGGTGCCCGGCCGCGGGAGGCCTGGGCTTCGAGCGTCAGCCCGGCGGGCGGGAAGCGCAGCTTGGGGCCGGCCTTGGGGACCGGGTGGCCGTTGTCCTCCAGCTCTGCCGCCAGATCCAGCACTTCGGCGGCGAGCCGGGCAAAGGCCTGCGGGCCGGCGCCGGGGGCGGGCTGCGCCACCACCGACAGGATGATGCCGTGGCGGGCAGGCGTGTTGCTCCAGCGGCAGGAGAGGCCGGCCAGGTCGGGCGGAGCGGCCTGCGGCGCGGGTGCCACCGCGAAGGCGCCGGATTTCATCTGCGCTTCGGCCCAGGCCAGGCCGCCGCCGCTGAACATGGCGAAATCGGCGTGCTCCGACACCGCGTAGCGGGCGACCTGCACGTCCAGCCCCTCGGCGCGGATCGCGGCGGCCGGCAGCACTGCGGCGCGCAGGGAGATGCCGTATTCCGCCTCGGTCCAACTGCGCAGGCTGCCGAGAACGCGCTGCGCCGTGGCCTGGTGGCGGGGCGGCACCGCAAAGGACGCGCCGTCGCCGCCGAAGACATAGGGAAACGCCTCGCCCTCCAGCGCGTTGCGCATCGCGGCGATCACCGCGGCGCCGACCATGTTTACGGTCTTGTAGCGGCCCGCCTTCACCAGCCCGGTGGAATTCACGATGTCGGTGCAGCACAGGTGCCAGTCGCCGGGCAGCGGCGCAAAGACGGACGGGTCGGAGAGATCGCCGAACTCGCGGACCTTGGGGAGGGCGGCATAGAAGCTATCCGTCGTCATATGCATCTTCCCCCTGTGGCGTGATCCCGTGACCTGCCGTTTCTGTCTAAACAAATTGTGCGTCCGCGCCAAACATGCAAGCTGTGCGGCAGCAACGAAAAACGCGGGGGAGGGAAAATGCAGGCAGGGTTGATCTTATTGTGCCTGGCCTATGTGCTGAGCCAGTTTTTCCGCGCCTTCCTGGCGGTGCTGTCGGGGGTGCTGGGGCAGGATATCGGCGCGGCGCCGGATGATCTGGCGTTTGCGTCGGGCATGTGGTTCCTGTCCTTTGCGGCGATGCAGCTGCCGGTGGGCTGGGCGCTGGACCACATCGGGCCGCGGCGCAGTGCGTCGCTCCTGCTGCTGCTTGGCGGCGGCGGCGGCGCCGCGGTGTTTGCTGCCGCAACCGCGCCCTGGCATGTGGGGGCAGCCATGTTCCTGATCGGCATCGGCTGTTCGCCGGTGCTGATGGCGTCCTACTATATCTTTGCCCGCCAGTACCCGCCCGCGCGGTTTGCCACCTTGGCAGCGCTGATGCTGGGGGTGGGATCGGCCGGCAATCTGGTGGCCTCCTACCCGACGGCGCTGGCGGTGGATCTGTTCGGCTGGCGCGGCACGCTGGCGGGGCTGGCTGTTGTGTCGGCCATCGTGGCGGCGGGGATCTTTCTGACCGTCAGCGACCCGGACAAGCCGGCGGGTGAACACAAGGGGTCGGTCTTTGATCTGCTGAAGATGCCGGCGATGTGGGCGATTTTCCCGCTGATGCTGGTGGCCTATGCGCCCTCCGGCGCGCTGCGGGGGCTGTGGATCGGGCCCTTTCTGAACGATGTTTACGGGCTCAGCACCCAGCAGGTGGGGCTAGCGACGCTGGTGATGGGGGCGGCGATGATTGCAGGCACGTTTTCTTACGGGCCGCTAGACCGGATGCTGGGCACCCGCAAATGGGTGATCCTGGGCGGCAACCTGCTGGGCTGCGTGAGCTTGGGCGGGCTGATCCTGGCCACCGGGGCGCCGGTCTGGATGCCGGTGGCGATGATGGCGGCGGTGGGGTTCTTCGGCGCGTCCTTTCCGGTGATCATGGCGCACGGGCGCGCCTTTGTGCCGCCGCATCTGGCCGGGCGGGGGGTCACGCTGCTCAATCTCTTTGGCATCGGCGGGGTGGGAATCATGCAGTTCGCCACCGGGCGCCTCCACGCAAACCTGGCCGGAGCGGACCCATCCTTGCCCTATACGGGCATTTTCGCCTTCTTTTTGGTGCTTCTGGGGCTCGGCTGCGCAATTTATCTGCTCAGCCGCGACAGCATGGATTGATACAGGTCTTTAAACTTGGTCCCGGAACCATTATCACTCCCGCGCCGGCCATGGGGCCGGGCAATACTGGAGAAACAGACAAATGGGTTACCGCATCGTCGTCGTTGGCGCCACTGGCAACGTGGGCCGCGAAATGCTGAACATCCTGGCCGAGCGCCAGTTTCCTGTGGAGGAGATCGCTGCGCTGGCAAGCCGCAAATCTCTCGGCACCGAAGTCAGCTTTGGCGATAAGACACTCACTACCAAGGATCTGGACACCTTCGATTTTGCCGGCTGGGACATGGCGCTGTTTGCCATCGGCTCTGACGCGACCAAGAAATACGCGCCCAAGGCGGCCGAGGCCGGCTGCGTGGTGATCGACAACTCGTCGCTCTACCGCTACGACCCGGACATCCCGCTGATCGTGCCGGAAGTGAACCCGCAGGCGGTCCACGGCTACAAGAACAAGAACATCATCGCCAACCCCAACTGCTCCACCGCGCAGATGGTTGTGGCGCTGAAACCGCTGCACGACCGCGCCAAGATCAAGCGCGTCGTGGTTTCGACCTACCAGTCGGTGTCCGGCTCCGGCAAGGACGCGATCGATGAGCTGTGGGATCAGACCAAGGCGGTCTACAACCCCACGCAAGACGTGCCGCCGAAGGTGTACCCCAAGCAGATCGCCTTCAACGTCATTCCGCACATCGACGTCTTCATGGAAGACGGCTCGACCAAGGAAGAGTGGAAGATGGTCGCCGAGACCAAGAAGATCGTCGATCCGGCGATCAAGGTCACCGCGACCTGCGTCCGGGTGCCGGTGTTTGTCGGCCACTCCGAATCCGTGAACATTGAGTTCGAGGACTTCCTGGACGAGGACGAGGCGCGCGACATCCTGCGCGAGGCGCCCGGCATCATGGTGATCGACAAGCGCGAGGCCGGCGGCTACGTGACCCCGGTGGAATGCGTCGGCGATTTCGCCACCTTCATCAGCCGTATCCGCCAGGATTCGACCATCGAGAACGGCCTGAACCTGTGGTGCGTCAGCGACAACCTGCGCAAGGGCGCGGCGCTGAACGCGGTGCAGATTGCCGAGCTGCTGGGCCGTGAGGTCCTGAAGAAGGGCTGAGCCTTTCGCTCATCTGAACAGGGGGCCGCTTCGCAGGAAGCGGCCCTTTTCTTTTGCGTGGCTTCGGGGCGGGGCGGCGGCTAGGCTTGGCAGCGGGCGGGCAGGTTTGCCCCGCGGATATTTGTTCGAGAGATGCCAATGCGATTTTCCTTGATGGCCTTTGCCTTATCCTCATTTGCCGCGGCAGCCGCAGGCGCAGACACGATCCCCGTCAGCAGCACGGTATCGGCGGTGACGCTGTATCCCGGGCTGGCGGAAGTCACCCGCAGCGCTGCGCTGACCCTGCCGGAAGGCCGCCACCGGCTGATCCTGCAGAACGTGCCGCGGACGGCCGCGCTGGAGACCCTGCAGGTGGAGATCGCCGGCGCCCGCCGCGTCGCCACCCTGCTGCGTGAGGATTACGTGCCGCCGCGCGATGCGGATGACCCGGAGGCGGAGGCCGCCGAAGCGCGGGTGCGCGAGGTGGAGGCGCGGATTGCCGCGGTGCGCGATGAAGCTGCGGGCGCCCGGGCCGGGGTGCGGGCGGCGGAGGCCTCGATTGGGTTCCTGCAGCAGCTGGGCGCAAACGAAGGGCTGGCAGAGGCGGATGCGGCTGCGTTGAGTGAAATTGCCCGGATGATCTCCGCGGAGGCAGCGGGGGCCAGCCAGGCAGCGGTGGCGGCAGAGGCTGAGGCACGCCGGATCGAGCTGCAGCTGGAGGACCTGGAAGAGGAGCTGGCAGAGGCGCGCGCCGCCCTGGCTGCGATCACGCTGGAGGATGAGGACCGGCTGTACATCGCGGTGGATATCGACGCGGAGCAGGCGGGTGAAGGTGCCGTCAAGGTGAGCTATTACACTGCGGGTGAAGGCAATATCGGCTGGCAGCCGTCCTACGAGATGCACCTTAGCACCGTGACCGAGCAGCAGGTGATCCTGAAGCGGGCGGTGATGCTGGTGCAGGACACCGGCGAAAACTGGCAGGATGTGGCGCTGACGCTGTCGACGGCGGTGCCGGATGAGCAGGGCAGCCCCTCTGCGCTGCACCCCTGGCTGCGCCGGATCGAGGAGCCGCAGCTGCCGCGGGCGCTGAAGTCCATGGGGCAGGATGTGGCGGAGCTGTCTGCGCTGGCGGAACCGGCCGCTGCGCCTGTTTTTGCGGAGGAGGCCCGGAGCGGCTGGGGCGCTGATCTGGGCGGTGCGGCGGCGACCTACCGGTTCGGCCTGCCTGTGTCGATTGCCTCCGGCGCTGATCTGCTGCGGCTGGAAATGGACAGCCTTACCGCCAAGGCAGAGGTGCGGGCGGTGGCGGTGCCGTTGCAGGACGGGACCGCCTACCGTGTGGCGACCTTCACTAACACCTTCGGCGAGCAGCTGCTGGCCTCGGATGAGGTGCCGCGGTTTGTTGATGGCAAGCTGGTCACAGTGGAGGACTTCGCCGGGCTGGCGCCGGGGGCGGAGATGGACGCAGGGTTCGGCCCCATCGAAGGGCTTCAGTTGCGCCGCGACGTGCTGGGGCAGAGCGAGGGTGAGCAGGGGCTGATCTCACGCAGCAACGCGCAGGTGCAGAAGGTGGAGATCACAGTGGAGAACCTGACCGCGCAGGACTGGGCGGTGCGGGTGCTGGACCGTGTGCCCTATTCGCAGCAGGACGATCTGGAAATTGAGTGGAGCGCCACGCCGCGGCCCACGAAGGAAAACGTCGAGAAACAGCGCGGCATTCTGGCCTGGGATCTGGAGCTGGGTGCTGGCGAGAGTGAAACCATCCAATTGGATACCACGCTCAGCTGGCCCGAGGGCATGGTGCTGCGCTGATCTTGGCATCTCGCTTGATGGCGGAGGGAAGGCTCCCACCCGTCGTCAGGTATTGGAAATACCTTCCTCCCGTTGGGCACGGCACCGCGCATCGCGCGGTGCCGTGCCCAAACCCCCTGCCGCTGCTCTGGAAAAGCCAGGGCTGCGGCCGGGCGCGGGAGGGCTTTCTGTGCGATTTGCGGGGCGGGTCTAGTCTACCTTCCACTTGGCGGCCAGGTCGCGGGCGTTTTTGGCCAGCACCATGACGTCGATGCCGACCGCCAGGAACTGCGCGCCCATGTCGGCATAGGCCTGGGTGGCCTCATCGGTGGTGCCGAGGATGCCGGGGGCGATACCTGCGGCCTTGATGCGGGTGATAGCATCGGCAATGGCCGCGCGCACCTCCGGATGGGCGGAGTTGCCCTGGTGGCCCATGTCGGTGGACAGGTCCGCCGGGCCGATGAAGACGCCGTCGATGCCCTCGACCTGCAGGATCTCATCGAGCGCCGCCATCCCGGCGCGGTTTTCCACCTGTACCAGCAAGCAGACCTCCTGATCGGCGGTCTGGATGTACTCAGTGACCGTGCCGAACATGGTGGCGCGCGCCGCCGTGGCGCCGACGCCGCGCACGCCCTTGGGCGGGTAGCGGCAGGCGCGGACCAGCTCGCGGGCCTGTTCTGCGCTTTCCACGATCGGCACCAGCACCGTCTGGGCGCCCGCGTCCAGCACCTGTTTGATCATCCAGGTCTCGCCCACCGGCACCCGCACCACAGGATGGCTGGGGGAGGCCGCCAGCGCGATCAGCTGGTCGCGGATCGAGCGGATGTCGTTGGGCGCATGCTCGCCGTCGATCACCAGCCAGTCGAAGCCGCAGGTGCCCATGATCTCGGCGATCTGGCCGTCGGCGAAGCTCATCCAGCAGCCGATCTGGCGTTTGCCCTGTGACAGAGCCTGTTTGAAGGTGTTCCTGGGTGCGGGCATTGGCGGGGCCTCCTGTCAGGCGAAATTGATGGATACGGAGCCGAAGGGGCCGAAATCTGCGGCGATCTCCGTGCCCGGCGGGCATTCGATGGGGCGGATGAAAGAGCCCGAGAGCACGATATCCCCGGCCTCGATCTGTTGTCCATATTCGGCCATCCGCCGCGCCAGCCACAGGACCGAGGTGACGGGATCATTCAGAACGCCGGCGCCGAGGCCGGTTTCCTCCACCGTGCCGTTGCGGGCGGCGATGGCGCCCACCCAGCGCAGGTCGTGAGCATCCACGGCGTGGCGCTCCGCCCCCAGCACCACGCCTGCATTGGCGGCATTGTCGCTGATGGTGTCGGTGATGATGCGGGCCTGGCCGGTTGCCGGATCGGCCCGCAGGATGCGGGTGTCGAGGATCTCCAGCGAGGGCGCCACAGAACCCGTTGCGGCCAGCACGTCCGCGCGGGTGCACTCGGCGCCTGCGAGGGGGGATTTCATCACGAAGGCGATCTCCGCCTCCACCCGCGGCTGGATGAAACGGCCTGCGGGGACGGTGCTGCCGTTCTCAAACGCCATGTCGTCGAGCAGCACGCCGCTGTCGGGGGTGGTGATGTTCAGCGCCTGCTGCATGGCGCGGCTGGTGAGGCCGATTTTCCAGCCGATTTTCTTGCGGCCGGAGGCCAGCTTTTGCCTTATCAGAGCCTGTTGCACCGCATAGGCATCGTCCAGCGTCATGCCGGGATAGGCCAGGGAAAGCAGGCCGCATTGCTGGCCGGTTTGCTCGGCTTTGAACAGCCGGTCAGCGGCTTCCTGATGTTGCTCCGGGGTCATGCCTCTCCCCCGCTGAACTCATCCTCAACCGTGTTGCGTAAGGTTCCGATGCCTTCGACCTCGACCTCGACCACGTCACCGGGTTTCAGGTACTTCGGCGGGTCGAAGCGGGCGCCGGCGCCGGTGGGGGTGCCGGTGATGATCACGTCACCCGGCTGCAGGGTGGTGAAGGTGGAGATATAGGCGATCTCCTCGCGGATCGGGAACATCATGCGCGCCAGGGTGTCATCCTGGCGGACCTCTCCGTTCACGCGGGTGAGGATGCGGGCGTCATCCAGCTGGGCGGCGTTTGTGAAGGGCACCAGCCACGGGCCGATCGAGCCAGAGTTGTCCCAGTTCTTGCCTTGGGTCACGTTGAACTTGGCGTGGCGGACCCAGTCGCGGATGGTGCCCTCGTTACAAAGCGTCAGCGCCGCGATGTGGTTGTAGGCGTGCTCGGGGCTGATCCGGCGGCCTGCCTTGCCGATCACCACGGCGACCTCGCCCTCGTAATCCAGGGTGTGGTTTTCCGGCGGGCGGATCAGCGGGCGCTCTGCCCCGGTGAAGGAGCGCGGGAAACGGGGGAACAGGGACATGTGCTTGGGCTGGGAAGAGCCGTCCTTGTACTCCGCGTTGCGGTCCGGGAAGTTGACGCCGACGCAGATGATTTTTTCCGGGTTGGGGATGGGGATCTCATAGGTGAAATCCGTGTGGGTGACAGGTTGGCCTTTGGCGGCTTCTGCCAGTGCGGGCAGGCCGTCTGCCGCGATAACCTCGCGCAGGGTGGGCCAGTCCGGGAACTGCGGCGACAGGGCGATCATGCCGGCGTCCGTCACCGCGCCATAGAAGACCTCGCCGTCAGCGGAGTAGGTGGCAAAGCGCGTCATTGCAGGCTCCTTGCGATTTCGGTGATAACATCGAAGGCCATCATCACGTCTGCCTCAGTTGTTTCGAACTGGCCTGCCTGGAAGCGGATCACCAGTTCTCCGTCGAGGCGGGTCTGGGTCAGGTAGATGCGGCCGTCATCGTTGATTGTGTTGACTAGCCGCAGGTTCAGATCGTCCAGATCCGCGGCTCCTTCGGGCGCATAGCGGAACGACCAGAGCGACCACATCGGCGCGCTGGTGATCTCGAAATCAGGCTCTGACTGGAGCTTTTCGTGCAGCTGGTTTGACCAGTTGATGTGATTGCGCAGCCGCTGGCGCAGGCCCTCCAGCCCGTAGGTGCGGATCAGGAACCAGATCTTGAGCGCGCGGAAGCGGCGGCCCAGCGGCACCGACCATTCGGAATAGTTGATGATGCCGTCATGGCCGTGGGTCTTGAGGTACTCGGGGCTGATGGCAAGGGTCTGGACCAGATCATCCGGGTTCTTCAGGAAGTGCGCGGAGCAGTCGAACTGCACGCCGAGCCATTTGTGCGGGTTGAAGACGATGCTGTCGGCGCGTTCCACCCCCGGCCAGTAGTGGCGGTATTCCGGGCAGATCATCGCGGAGCCTGCCCAGGCGGCGTCCACATGGGTGTAGAGGCCGTACTTCTCGGCCACGTCCAGCACTTGATCCACCGGGTCGGTGGCGCCGACGCCGGTGCCGCCGACGCAGAGGATGACGCCTGCGGGCTGATGGCCTGCGGCGAGGTCGGATTGGATTGCGGCCTCCAGCGCGTCAGGGTCCATGCCGCGCCAGTCGCCTTTTATGGGGATGCGGATCAGGTTTTGCTGGCCGATGCCCGCGACCCAGATGGCGCGGTCGATGGAGGTGTGAACCTCGGACGAACAGTATATGCGCAGCGCTTTCTGGCCGAACAGGCCCTGCTGGTTGCCCTGCCAGTTCAGCGCTTTCTCCCGCATGGTCAGGACGGCGGCGAGGGTGGCGGAGGACGCGGAGTCCTGGATGACGCCCTGGAACTGGTCGGGCAGGTCCAGCGCTTGGCGCAGCCAGTCCATCATTCGGGTTTCCATCTCGGTCGCCGCCGGCGAGGTCTGCCACAGCATGCATTGCGGGGCGATGGCGGAGGTCAGGAATTCGGCCAGCACCGAGGGCGCGGCAGCGTTGGAGGTGAAATAGGCAAAGAAGCGCGGGTGCTGCCAATGGGTGATGCCGGGCATCACGATGTCCTCGAAATCGCAGAAGATCGCCTCCATCCCCTCGCCGGCCTCGGGCGGGGTTTGGGGCAGGGCGTTCAGCACCTCGCCGGGTTCTGTTCTGGCGCGCACTGGGCGGTCGCCGACGGTCAGGTGATAGTCCTGCGTCCAGTCCGCGACCCGGCGGCCCCATTCGGAGAATTCATCCCATTTCATTTTTTCTTACCTTACTTCTACCGGGGCGCGAAGCGGCCCGGATCGCGCCCGACCCGCCCCCCAGGGCGGGCGCGATTGCGCCCACCCTCGGGACGGTCGCGATCCTGATGTTTAGGGTGCAATAATCGGCTGTGCGTTCAAGGCGCTGGGTTTCGGGGTGGTACCTTCGAAAATGGAGCCTTCCTCGAACCAGCTGCGCGGCGCCGGGGCGCCCCAGAGGGTTTGGCGCTGCGGGTCGGTGAGCGACCACTTGATCGGTTCCAGATCCGGGTCGACGGTCTGGTAGTCGGAGCAATAGATCTCGATCCGGTGGCCGTCCGGGTCACGCACATAGAGGAAGAAGGCGTTGGAGATGCCGTGGCGGCCGGGGCCGCGCTCGATGTTGCCGACGTAGCCGGTGGTCGACATCAGATCGAGCAGATCGATGATGTTCATCGGGTTCGGCACCCAGAAGGCAGTGTGGTGCAGGCGGGGGCCGAGGCCATTGGTGAAGGCCACGTCGTGCACGCCGCCCTTGCGGTGCATCCAGGCGGCCCAGACCTTGCCGCTTTCGTCATCCTCGGTGAATTCGGTGACGCGGAAGCCCATCTCGTTATAGAAGGCGACCGCGCCGTCCACATCCGCGCTGAACATGTTGAAATGGTCGATGCGCAGCGGTTTTACCCCATTATAGAGCCTGTATTTCTGGTGGATCGGCTCCAGCCGCTCCATTTTCACATAGAACTCCAGCGGGATGCCCCAGGGGTCGCGGGTGCGTAAGGTTTTGCCCATGTGCGGACGCTCGATCCATTCCACCGGCAGGTCCTTGGAGGCGAAGAACTCCGCTGCCTTGTCCAGGTCGGGCGCGTCATAGAGCTTGAAGCCCAGAACCCCGACTGAGGCCGTATCCGCCTGAACCAGAACGATGCAGTGGTGGCCGCGTTCCTCCATCGCGCGCAAGTAAATGCGCTCGCTGTCTTCATGCGTCACCTGCAGGCCGAGGGTATCCACATAGAAGGCGCGGGAGGCGGCGAGGTCGGTGACGGTGTATTCCACATGGGAAAGCCGCACGATGTTGAAAGGCGGATAGAGGTTCGGGGCGGGGACGGGCATTGGGGGTCTCCTTTTACTGAACCGGGAAGATCACGTTGGTCTGGCCGGTGCCGGAACTGGGGAAATACTCGGTGATCACTTCGCACGGGGCATCATAGCTGTCCCAGCCGAGCGCGCCGTAGAGCATGGCGGTGTCGTGCATGGACCCCTCGCCGCAGCAGAACTCGGCGTATTCGCCGAGCATTTTCAGGAAGGTGGCGTGGTCGCCCTTCTGCCACAGTTCCAGCACCCGCAAGTCCATCTGACGGTTGAACTCGGAGCTGATGGTGAAGGTGCCGTTGTTGGCGGCATAGTCCTTGTTCGCCCAGATCTTGTGGCTGAGCGAGCCGGAGGCGACCAGCAGCACCTTGCTGTCCGAGGCTTCGACTGCTTCGCGGATGGCCTCACCGATCACCCGGCTTTCGCCGTGGTCATGGACGGTGCACCAGGCGGCGATAGAGACCACTTTGAAGTCGCCCTCGCGGCTCATGAAGCGCATCGGCACCAGGGTGCCGTATTCCAGTTCCAGCGAGTCGAGCTGGTGCGACAGGGTGTAGACGCCCTTGTCCGACGCCGCTGCCGCGATGGCATCGCCCAGGGCCGGGTTGCCCTCGTACTCATAGGGCAGGTTCTGGATGAACTGCGGGAATTCGTTGGAGGTGAACAGGCCCTTGAAGCGGCTGTTGGCGTTGATGTGGTAGCCGGCGTTGATCACCCAGTGGGTGTCGCAGATCACGATGGTGTCGGCGCCGAGCGCCTTGGCGCGGCGGGCGATTTCCCGGTGGCCGTCGATGGCGGGCTTGCGGGCGCCCTCCAGCCGGCCGGGCTGTTCCGACATCAGCATGGTGGGAACATGGGTGCATTTGGCGGCGAGAACGATTTCTCCCATGGTCTTCTCCTCAAAGACTGGTTGCGCGTTTCCTTGAGGTCAGGCGCCGAGGCGCGGGATCTTGTGCTGGCCCAGGGCAAAGCCGACGTGCTTCTGCTCCATGTAGAACTCGAAAGACCAGTCGCCGCCGTCGCGGCCGATGCCGCTGGCCTTGACCCCGCCAAAGGGCGTGGGCAGGTGGCGGACGTTTTCCGAGTTCACCCAGATCATCCCGGCTTCAAGTGCGTTTGTGAAGCGCAGGGCGCGGGTGAGGTCGTTGGTCCAGACATACCCGGTGAGCCCGTACTGGGTGTCATTGGCCAGTGTCAGAGCCTCATCCTCGTCCTTGAACCGGATCGCGGTGAGGACCGGGCCGAAGATTTCCTCCTGCGCGATGGTCATATCGTTGGTGGCATTTGTGAACAGCGTCGGGCGGACGAACCAGCCCTGGTCTCCAACGCGAGTGCCGCCTGCGGCGATGGTGGCGCCATCCTGTTTGGCGGTCTCGAAGTAGGATGTCACCTTGTTGAAATGCACCTTGTGGATCAGCGGGCCGACCTCGGTGGCCGGGTCCAGCGGGTGGCCGACCTTGATGTTGTTGACGCGCTCGATCAGCTTGGCCTCGAAGTCGTCGGCAATGCTCTCCTGCACCAGCAGGCGCGAAGAGGAGGTGCAGCGCTCGCCATTGAGCGAGTAGATCATGAAGATCGCGGCATCGAGCGCGCGGTCGAGGTCGGCGTCGTCGAATACCACCACCGGGTTCTTGCCGCCCAGTTCGAAATGCACGCGTTTCAGGGTGTCGGCGCCCTGTTTCATGATCATCGAGCCGGTCTTGCTTTCGCCGACAAAGGCGATGGCCTTGATATCGGGGTGTTCGGTGAGCGCCTTGCCCGCGTCCTCGCCAAAGCCATTGACCAGGTTCCAGACGCCGGCGGGCAGGCCTGCCTCATGAGCGATCTCCGCCAGGATGCGGGCGGTCAGGGGGGAGAATTCGGCCGGTTTATGAACCACGGTGCAGCCGGCAGCCAAGGCGGGTGCGATCTTCCAGGTCGACAGCATGAAGGGGGTGTTCCACGGGGTGATCACGCCGACCGGACCGATTGGCACCCGGGTGGTCACGTTCATCAGCGTCGGGGATTGCAGCTGCTGGCCGTCGCGGGCGGAGGTGGCCTTGTCGGCAAAGAAGCGGAAGTTCTCAGCACCGCGCAGGGCCGCCTTGGACATGAAGCGCAGGGCCTGGCCGGTGTCCCAGCATTCGCAGAGCGCGATTTCCTCGGCGCGTTCGACGATCAGGTCGGCGATGCGGTGCAGGATCTTCTTGCGCTCCAGCGCCGGCATGTCGCGCCAGGCGGGGAAGGCTTCCTTAGCGGCGGCAGCGGCGGCGTCAATGTCTGCTGCGCCGCCCTTGGCGACGGAGCAGATCACGCTTTCATCCACCGGTGACGATGTTTCGAAGGTGTTGCCGGAGGCGGCGGGGCGGCTTTCGCCGCCGATCAGGTTCAAAATGCCTCCCTCGCGGAAGCGGGCCAGGTGGCTGTTCAGCGTTTCGATGTTGGTGGTCAGATCGCTCATCACTGGTCCGCCTTTTGCATGTGGTTGCGGATGGTGCCGCATTTCGGGGAAAGCTCCGGGTCGATGTCGCGCATCTCCAGCGACAGGGCGATGGAGTGGTGCTGCATGGCCGGCTCAAGGAAGGATTGCGCTGCCTCGAACACCGCCTGGGCGGCGCGCTTGCGGGTGTCCAGATCGCGGCCGGCCCGCAGCCGGATGGAGATGTCGATATAGCCGTGCCGGTCATCGCCGTCGGCAATGGAGGTGTGATTGGCCGCAAAGGCGCGCACCCGGATGCCCGCAAGGGGGAACACGCCGGTTGCTGCTGCTGCCTGCCGCAGATGGCGGCACAGCGCGGCAATGTCAGTGCGCGCCTCCATATTGGCCGAGTAGTCCAGCGTGATGTGCGGCATGTGCGGTACCTCTTCTGAATTACTTAACATGTTTAGCAATTGGGATGCTGTGAGTCAAGCAGAAGAAACCCAAGCCGCAATTGCGTTTAGCCGGAAGCGGGGTGATAATCGGGCATGACCAGGATTATGCCCTCCACCGACCGTTCGCTGCCGATTGCCCTGCTGAGGGCGCGGGAGCGTGTGATGGGTCCGATCCGTTCGCTGCTGAGCGGCGCCGGCCTGACAGAGCAGCAATGGCGCGTGCTGCGGGTGGTGCAGGAGAGCGGGCCGATAGACCCGACCCAGATCGCCGAAAAGGCCTGCCTGCTGCTGCCCAGCCTGACGCGGATCCTGCAGAAGCTGGAGGAAAAGCAGCTGATCAGCCGGGAGCGCGACCAGGAGGACCGCCGCCGCCAGGTGGTGCAGATCTCTGCGGCGGGGGAGAAGGTGATCACCGACAACCTGGAGGCCAGCCTGGAACTGATGGAGCGGACCCGCCGGAAGATGGGCGCGGAGCGCTATGAGGCGCTGTTGGATCTGCTGAACGAGCTGGACCAGATCGAGCTGTCCGACTGAGTCGGGGCTGCCGGATATGCCGCATTTGGCGCGGATGGCGGGGTGCGTGACGCAAACGGCCCTGTTTGCCGGTTTTGACCCATTTGCCCGAATTTTCATATTTTATATATTAAAAACAATTGCTTAGACTGATGTTGCGGCCGCAGGGCTGCAACGCTCCCTGCCATGCCTGTATCGGTGAATTCCTGCCTGTGACGCATATGGCGCGGTCTATGTCCGAAATCACACTGTGAATTGCCGCATTTCTCAACAAACCTGTCGGGGACAGTTGATGAGGACATCATGCGGTACTCCGGCCTGAAAGTGATCAAGGAGGCCCTGACGGGCCACAAGGGATGGCGCCCGACCTGGCGCGATCCGGAACCCAAGAAAAGCTACGATGTGGTGATCATCGGCGGCGGCGGGCACGGGCTGGCGACGGCCTATTACCTGGCCAAGAACCATGGCATCACCAATGTTGCGGTGATCGAGAAGGGCTGGATCGGCGGCGGCAATGTGGGCCGCAACACCACCATCATCCGCTCCAACTACCTGCTGGACGGCAATGAGCCGTTCTATGAGCTGTCGCTGAAGCTGTGGGAAGGGCTGGAGCAGGACTTCAACTACAACGCCATGGTCAGCCAGCGCGGCATTCTGAACCTGGTGCACACCGACGCGCAGCGCGATGCGGCGCGGCGCCGGGGCAATGCGATGATCCTGAACGGGTCGGACGCGGAGCTGCTGGACGCCGAGGGCGTCCGTGCGATGTACCCGTTCCTGAACTTCAATGACGCGCGTTTCCCGATCAAGGGCGGCCTCCTGCACCGCCGCGGCGGCACCGTGCGCCATGACGCGGTGGCCTGGGGCTATGCCCGCGGCGCCGACCTGCGCGGGGTGGACATCATCCAGAACTGCGAAGTGACCGGCTTCAGGATCGAGAACGGCAAATGCCTGGGCGTGGAGACTACCAAGGGCTTTATCGGTGCCAATAAGGTGGCGAGCTGCGTTGCCGGTTCGTCGAGCCGGGTGATGGAGAAAGCGGGCATGCGCCTGCCGATCGAAAGCCACGTGCTGCAGGCCTTTGTCTCTGAAGGGCTGAAGCCGGTGCTGGACGGGGTCGTGACCTTTGGCGCCGGCCACTTCTATGTCAGCCAGTCGGATAAGGGCGGGCTGGTCTTCGGCGGCGATCTGGACATGTACAATTCCTATGCGCAGCGCGGCAATCTGCCGGTGGTCGAAGACGTGATGGAAGGCGGCATGGCGCTGATGCCGATGCTGGGCCGGGTGCGGATGCTGCGCAGCTGGGGCGGCATCATGGATATGTCGATGGACGGCTCCCCCTTCATCGACAAGACCCATATCGACGGGCTCTATTTCAACGGCGGCTGGTGCTATGGCGGGTTCAAGGCGACCCCGGCCTCGGGCTGGTGCTACGCGCATCTGCTGGCGACGGACACGCCGCACAAGGTGGCCACGGCCTACCGGCTCGACCGGTTCCGCCGCGGCTGCATGATCGACGAAAAGGGCCAGGGCGCCCAGCCGAACCTGCACTGAGGAAAGGAAGACAGCGATGATTATCAACCATCCGATCCTCGGGCCGCGGGACAGCCAGGAGTTCACCTATCTGGGGGACGCCAGCCTGATCGACCGGCCGGACTGGCAGGCCGAAGGCGCGGCGGATCAGTTTCACGACTACCTGTACCTGCGCGACAACCCGGCGGGCGAGCACCGCGAGCTGTGGTTCCACGAGCAGGGCGACAGGTCCTGGCTGGTGGTGACCCGCAACACCGTGACCCATGAAATCCTGAATGTCGAACTGGCCCGTGATGTGGCCCGGGCAAGGGGGCGCAGCAAATGACTGATGCAGTGATGAATGCCGGCCGCGTGGCCTTTCAGGCCGACGGCAGCACCGGTGCCCGCAAGGGGGTGCAGGTGAACCGCCTGGACGGCGGGCTGATCAAGGGCAGCAAGGCGCTGACCTTCACCTTTGACGGCAAGAGCTACAAGGGGTTTGAGGGCGACACGCTGGCCTCGGCCCTGCTGGCAAACGGCGTGCGGCTGATGGGCCGTTCGTTCAAATACCACCGCCCGCGGGGCGTGCTGACCTCCGGCTCGGAAGAGCCGAACGCGCTGGTCGAGCTGCGCAGCGGCGGGCGGCAGGAGCCGAACACCCGCGCCACCGTGGCGGAGCTGTATGACGGGCTGGAGGCGAATTCGCAGAACCGCTGGCCGTCGCTGCAGCATGACTTCATGGCGATCAACGACCGGTTCTCGAACTTTCTGACAGCCGGGTTCTACTACAAGACCTTCATGTGGCCTGCGGCGTTCTGGGAGAAACTGTATGAGCCGATCATCC
Source organism: Leisingera sp. JC11 (assembly GCF_040704725.1). Classification (NCBI taxonomy): domain Bacteria; kingdom Pseudomonadati; phylum Pseudomonadota; class Alphaproteobacteria; order Rhodobacterales; family Roseobacteraceae; genus Leisingera; species Leisingera sp. JC11. The sequence goes on along the minus strand of NZ_JBFCVS010000013.1, from coordinate 20,956 downwards.
GGAAGGCGGCGGGTCTGGGCAGCATCAGTTTCGAGGCGGACCCGGATGCCTATGACAAGGGCTTCCTGCATTGCGACCTGCTGGTGATCGGGGCCGGCCCCACCGGCCTGATGGCGGCGCTGACTGCCGGGCGCGCCGGGGCGCAGGTGATCATTGCGGATGAGGATTTTCTGCTGGGCGGGCGCCTCAATGCGGAAACCTTTGGTGTTGGCGACCTGACCGGCGCGGCCTGGGTTGAGCAGGCGCAGGCGGAGCTGGCGGCGATGCCGAATGTGCGGGTGATGCCGCGCACCACCATCATCGGCGCCTTTGACCACGGCATCTATGGCGCGGTGGAACGCACGGCCGATCACGTGCTGGCGCCCGAAGCGGGCAAGCCGCGGCAGATCCTGTGGCGGATCTATTCCAAGCGGGCAATGCTGTCGGCGGGCGCCACCGAGCGGCCGATCGCGTTCGAGAATAACGACCGTCCCGGCGTGATGCTGGCCGGTGCCGTGCGCGCCTATGCCAACCGCTGGGCGGTGACGCCGGATCAGACCGTTGCGGTCTTCACCAACAACGACGACGGCCACCGCACTGCCGCCGACCTGATCGCCAAGGGGGTGAAAGTCACCGCGGTGATCGACACCCGCCCGGATGCGCCCAAGGTCGAAGGGGCCGAGCTGTTTGCCGGTGCCCAGGTGATCGACACCAAGGGGCGGCTGGGTCTGGAGTGGGCACGCGTGCGCCTGGCCAACGGCACCACCCGCGACGTGCCCTGCGGCGCGCTGGCGGTGTCCGGCGGCTGGAACCCGAATGTGCATCTGACCTGCCACCAGCGCGGCCGTCCGGCCTGGCGCGAGGACATTGCCGCCTTTGTGCCCGCAGGCGAGCTGCCGCAAAACATGTCGGTGGCCGGTGCCGCCAATGGTGATTTCTCCACCGCCGCCGCGCTGCGCGCCGGTGCCGAGGGCGCCGTGGCCGCGCTGTCGGAGCTGGGGATCGAGGCCAAGGCGGGCGATCTGCCCGAGGCCGAGGATGCGCCTGTCAACGTGACCCCCTTCTGGTACGTGAAGGAAGGCAAGGGCCGCGCCTGGCTGGACCAGCAGAACGACGTCACCGTCAAGGACGTGAAACTGGCGCATCAGGAGAACTTCCGCTCTGTCGAGCACCTGAAGCGTTACACCACGCTGGGCATGGCGACCGATCAGGGCAAGACCTCCAACATGGGCGGTCTGGCGATCATGGCCGAACTGGCGGGCAAGCAGATCCCCGAGGTCGGCACCACCATGTTCCGCCCGCCCTATACGCCTGTGTCCTTCGGGGTGATGGCAGGCCGCTCGGTGGGCGAGGAGTTCCGCCCCACCCGCAAGACCCCCAGCCACAAATGGGCCGAGGAGCAGGGTGCGGTGTTTGTCGAGGTGGGCCAGTGGCTGCGCGCCCAATGGTTCCCCAAGAAGGGCGAAACCCATTGGCGTCAGTCGGTGGACCGCGAGGTGCTGCAGACCCGCAACTCTGTCGGCATCTGCGACGTGACCACGCTCGGCAAGATCGACGTGCAGGGCAAGGACGCCGCCGAGTTCCTGAACAAGATGTATGCCAATGCCTTTGCCAAGCTGCCGGTGGGCAAGGTCCGCTACGGGCTGATGCTGCGCGAGGATGGCATCGCCTATGACGACGGCACCGCGGCGCGTTTTGCCGAGGATCATTTCGTGGTGACCACCACCACCGCCAACGCAGTTCTGGTCTACCGCAACATGGAATTTGCGCGCCAGTGCCTGTTTCCTGACATGGATGTGCAGCTGATCTCGACCACCGAGGCCTGGGCGCAGTTCGCGGTGGCGGGTCCGAATGCCCGCAAGCTGCTGCAGAAAGTTGTGGACCCCGAGTTCGACATCTCGAACGAGGCGTTCCCCTTCATGGCCTGCGGGGAAGTGACCGTCGCGGGCGGCTGCCGGGCGCGGCTGTTCCGGATCTCCTTCTCGGGCGAGCTGGCCTATGAGATCGCTGTCCCGACCCGTTACGGCGATGCGATGATCCGCAAGCTGATGGAAGCGGGCGAGGAGTTCGGCGCTGTGCCTTACGGCACCGAAGCGCTGGGCGTCATGCGGATCGAGAAGGGCCATGCCGCCGGCAATGAGCTGAACGGCACCACCTCGGCGCTGAACCTCGGCATGGGCAAGATGGTCAGCAAGAAGAAGGACTGCATCGGCAATACCCTGAGCGAACGCGAGGGGATGAACCAGGAGGATGCTCTGAAGCTGGTTGGTTTCAAGCCGGTGAATGCCGCCGATCCGGTGCAGGCCGGGGCGCATCTGATGAACGCTGATGGCGAGGTCAGTGCTGCCACCGATCAGGGCTATATCACCTCGGCGGCCTATTCGCCGGTGCTGGGCTGTTCGATCGGGATCGGTTTCCTGAAGCGCGGCGACAGCCGCAAAGGCGAGGTGATCCGCGCGGTCAACCCGCTGGAGGGCAAGGAAATCCAGGTCGAAGTTGTCAGCGCGCATTTTGTGGATCCGGAAGGGGAGCGTCTCCGTGGGTAAGTTTGATAATCATGGGCTCAAAGCCATCTCTCCGCTGGGCGGGCATGAGCCGCGGGTCGATGTCTTCCCGGGTCTCCAGATCCGGGAGGTCACCGACCGGGCGCTGGCATCCTTGGCGGCGCGTCAAGGCAGCGAAGATGCGGTGAAATCTGCGGCCGCGTCTTATCTGGGCGGGGCGTTGCCGGAGGCTGCCAGCTGGACTGAGCACGGCGTGTTTGCTGCCTGGTGGATGGGGCCGGACCTGTGGATGGTCTCTGCTCCGCATGACAGCCATGAGCTGATGGCGGCGGATCTGAAGCAGGCCGTGGGAGAGGCGGGCTCTGTGGTGGAGCAAACCGACGGCTGGTGCCGCTTCGACATGGAGGGCCCGCGCTGCTTTGATGTGCTGGAACGGCTGTGCAACGCCAATGTCCGTGCGGGCAAGGCTGGCGACGCCACCCGCACCTCGATGGAGCATCTGGGTGTGTTTCTGCTGTGCCAGGCGCCGGGGCAGGGTTATTCGATCATCGGTCCGCGGTCCTCTGCCGGCTCGCTGCATCATGCGCTGGTGGCGGCGGCGAAATCGGTGGTCTGAGGCGCTGCACGCAAGCGGCTTGCAAAAACGGCTCTGGGGTGCCCCCCCGGAGCCGGACTTGTTTGGAGCCTCACTGCATCTGTTTCAGGAAATTGGCAAAGATGATGCGGGAGCAGGTCCTGAACTCGTCCATGCAGGCATCGCTTTCGGCCTGAAAGGCGCCCAGGCCATCCGCGCCCAGGGTTTCCACCAGCGCCGCATGATAGGCGGGGATCCCGGCCCAGTTGGCAACGGTGTCTTCTTCGGCCTCGACATGGAACTGCATGGACCAGGCATTGCTGCCCACGCGCATCGCTTCAATCGGGCAATTGGCTGAGCTTGCCAGAACCTCGGCCCCTTCGGGGGCTTGCGCGACCTGAACGCCGTGCCACTGCAGGACATTCATTTGCGCAGGCAGCCCTGCGAACAGGGTATCGTTTTGTCCGGCTTCGGTCAGGGACACCTGCCGGATGCCGACCTCTGCGGGGCGTTGCGGGCCGCAGGTTCCGTTCAGGGCGTCGGCCAGCAGCTGGTGGCCCAGGCACAGGCCCAGATAGGGTTTGCCGATATGTTTGATCCAGTGCCGGATGGCCCGCTTTTCGGCGATAAGCCAAGGGTGTTCTGCAACATCCCAGACGTCCATGGGGCCGCCCATGACCCAGAGCGCATCAAAGGGCTCCATCTCCGGGATCGGATCGCCCTGATCGAGTTCGGCGACGTGCCAGTCAATGCCATGCGCGCGCATCAGTTCCCGGAAAGCGCCTGGATGCTCACAGTCCAGGTGTTGGAAAACGAGTATGCGCATGGCGTCTCCGGTCAGGCTGAGGGGATGGGTCGGTTGTCCTGGACCCTGAACAGGTTCACCTTGCGGCGTTCCTCTTGCGGGGTGACGCCGAAGCTTTCACGGTAGTGCTGCGACAGGGTGGAGGAGGTGGCGTAGCCCACCGCATTGGCGATCGAGGTGATCGAGTCGCGGGAATACATCACCAGCTGCCGTGCCGCGTTCATCCGCAGGGTGCGGTAATAGATGGCCGGGCTCTGGCCGGTGGCGGCCTTGAAGCTGCGTTCCAGCTGGCGCGGCGAGACGCCGATCTCGCTGGCGGCATCGCGGATCGAGACCGGGTGCTCCAGGTTGTCGGCAAACAGCTCAACCGCCTTGGCGACCGGCGGCGGCAGGCTGTCGGCGGTGCTGTCGGTCTTGAAGGCGGGGATCTTCTGGCGGACGCCCTCGGCGCGGACCATCGGGTGCTGGAACCAGCAGGCGACCTCTGTCATCACGGCGTCGCCCATGGCGCGCTCGATCAGTTTCAGCGACAGGTCGAACATCGCCGCGGCGCCGCTGGCGGTGAAGCGGCGGCGGTCCAGCACTATCACGTCGTCGACGGTGGCGAGGGACGGGAATTCTGCAGTGAAGGCAGCCTTGTAGCACCAGTGGACCGAGCAGCTGTGCCCGTCCAGCAGGCCGGAGCGGGCCAGCGGGAACACGCCGCCGGAGACCGCGCCCATGGTGGTGCCGTGCCGGGCCAGATGGCGCAGCTTGCCGTTGGAGGCCTTGGGGTCGTCGAATTTGCCCTGCGGGCTGGACAGCAGGAACAGGGTGTCGATGCCGTCGGCCTCGTCCAGGGCGCAGTCGGGCTGGAACGCCACATTGGCGGATGCGTTCACGCTGTTGCCGGTTTCGGACACCAGTTTCCATCGGAAGGTTTCAGAGCCGGCAATTTCATTTGCCGCGCGCAGGGGTTCGATGGCCGAGGTTAGGCAGGCCATTGGAAAGCCGGGGAAAATCAGAAATCCGAGTGTCATGGTGTTATCGCGCTGCATGAGGTGAATTATAGCTTGCGAAGAGGGATTCGCACAGCGGCGAAGGGGTGCCTGCGCCGTACAGGAAGGGGAAAACGGCGCAGGCGATCTGCAGGGACGTGCCCCTAGTTCTGCAGATATGCCTCCAGCGAGTCGTCCAGGGCGTCTTTCCACGGGGTGTGGTGCACGGGCGCCATGGTGCCGGTGATGACCGATTTGTAGGAGTTGTTGCGGAAGGCCATGATGTCCTGGGCCTTGTGCCCCTTCCATTCATAGAAGGCCTGGCAGGCGCCGGCCACGTCGAAGGTCGGGTAGTCGGTCTCCTCGATCAGCTCCAGCACGTAGTCGCCCTGGTACTTGATCGCGTATTTGACGTCGTCCGAGGCTTCCTCGCGCGCTTCGCGCTCCTTGACGTCGGCCAGAAGGGTCTCCTTGTCCGAAGGGATCTCGATCTTGCCCATGATCGCGTCGCGGACCCACCAGGCCTGGGCGTCGAACATGTTGAAGGTGAACCACTGATCCTGCATGCCCAGGTAGAACATCTTGGGGTTATGGGCATAGACCACGCCCTTGTAGAGGTCGGCGGTGGCCAGGCGGTTGGCGGTCTTCAGGCGCAGGTCGTCCGGCAGGAAGTTGAAGAAGTGCTTGTAGCCGGTGCAGAGGATGATCGCGTCGACCTCTTTTTTGGAGCCGTCAACGAAAGTGGCGGTGTTGCCCTCGACGCTTTCCAGCGCCGGTTTTTCTTCCCAGTTGTCCGGCCATTTGAAGCCCATCGGCGCCGAGCGGTAGGAGGAGGTGATGGATTTGCAGCCGTATTTCCAGCACTGCGAGCCGATGTCTTCGGCGGAGTAGGAGGCGCCGAGGATCAGGATGTCCTTGTCCTTGAATTCGCGGGCGTCGCGGAAGTCATGGGCGTGCAGCACGCGGCCGTTGAAGGTGTCGAAACCGGGGTAGAACGGCACGTTCGGGGTCGAGAAGTGGCCCGAGGCGCAGATCACATGGTCGAAGTCTTCCTTGTAGGTGCTGTCCTTCTTGTGGTCGTGCACGGTGACGGTGAAGTTGCCCTGGTCCTCGTTGTATTCGACCCAGCGGATCGGGGAGTTGAAGCGGATCCACTTGCGCACGTCCGCCTTTTTCACCCGGCCTTCGATGTAGTCGAACAGCACGGCGCGCGGCGGGTAGGAGGCGATCTGCTTGCCGAAGTGCTCCTCAAACGAATAGTCGGCGAACTCCAGGCCCTCCTTGGGGCCGTTGGACCACAGGTAGCGGTACATCGAGCAGTGCACCGGCTCGCCGTTCTCGTCCAGGCCGGTGCGCCAGGTGTAGTTCCACAGGCCGCCCCAGTCGTCCTGCTTTTCAAAGCAGACGATCTCCGGGATCTCCTCGCCTTTCTTGGCCGCGGACTGGAAGGCGCGCAGCTGGGCCAGGCCGGAGGGGCCGGCGCCGATGATGGCAATACGTTTCTTGGTCATCTGGTTCTCCCGTTGGTTTGGACCAATATCTTAATTTGGCTCTTTTGGTCTGGTCCAATTAGGTCCAAACTTGCGCCAATAAGTCAACATTTTTTCACATCCGGAATGTTTTTGGACGCAATTGGACTGGAAGCGCGTTGTTTTACTGGTAGGATTCCAAATATGAAGACGACCAGTTTTGTGCACCAGTTGACCGCCCGCGCGGCGTTGCCCCGGCTGTCCGTGGGGATGGCAGAATCAGTGAATATCGGATTCCTCGGCCCGCTTTCGGGCCGGGTGGAGAGCTGGGGGCTGCCCGGATTGAACGGCTGCCGGATCTGGGAGGACGGTCTGAACCAGGCCGGCGGGGTGCTGATCGGCGGCCGCCGCTACCCGATCCGGATCCACTCTTACGATTGCGGCTACGACCCGGAACGCGCGCTGGAGGGCGCGGTTGAACTGGTTCAGCAGCACAACGTCAAGCTGATGCTGATGCTGGGCGGGGACACGTTCGCGCCGGTGCGCGATTTCCTGATGCGCAACAAGGTGCTGACGTCGACCCTGCTGCCGACCGACCTGTCGCCGGACACGCCCTATCTGATCGCGCCGAGCGAGGCGCACCCGATCCAGAACGTGACCGGGGTGGCCTGGCTGGCGGAAACCCGGCCGGAGCTGAAAACCGTCGCCCTGTGCAGCCAGGCCGATCTGCTGGGGCTGCCTGCACAGGCGGTCTACCGGGCGGCGTTCAAGGCGGCGGACAAGCAGATCCTGCGCGAAGTGCAGTATGATCCCGGCGCCAGCGACCCGGCGCCGGTGGTGGATCCGATGCTGGAAAGCGGCGCCGATATCCTGTGCTGGTGCTCGTCTTATGCGCCGATGGTGCATGCGATGACCGAATATGCCCACGCCAAGGGCTTCAAGGGGCAGATCATCAGCTGCACCATGGACGGCTATGACCGGCTGGTGGAGCGGACATCCCCCGAATTCATGGAAGGGGTGGTGTTCCAGTTCCCCGATTTCGACGACCCGCTGCTGCGGGAGAAGGCGTTTTTCTTCAACCGTCCGCATGAGTTCTATGAGGAATACAACCGCCGTTTCCCGGGCAGCTGGTCGGCGGTGAGCTGGGAGTATGTGGCGATCCTGGACATCTGGCACAGCGCGGTGGAGAAGGCGGGATCGGTTGCGCCGCCATCGGTTCTGGCAGCGATGAAACAGCTGGGTCATGTCACCCACGCCTTTGGCCATGCGGAATGGTGGGGTGAGGATATCTTCGGCATTTCCAATGCCTTGGTCGGCGACTGGCCGGTGGTGACGATCCAGGAAGGCAAGGCGCGGATCGCTGCGTTCAAGTCGATTCCGGCCTGGCTGGCGCAGCATTCCGGCCTGCTGAAATCGGAAATGGAAACGCTGGGGCAGCTGTGGCATCAGCGGCTGGAAAGCGGCGCGCCGGGCAGCGAGGTCAGCTCGCGCGCGGTGGAGGGCTGAGGCGGCTCAGACCTCCTGCAGCAGCAGTTTCTGCTCGTCGATCAGATGCAGCTTGATGAATTCCACCGCCGATTCCACATCGCGCGAGGCGATGGCGTTGAACAGCGTGTTGTAGCGCTTCTGGTAGTCCTGAATCCGCTGCGGCGTCAGGTGGCGGCGGCGCAGCGCAGTGCGGTAGGACAGGCGGCAGGCCTCGATCGTCAGCTCGTAGCAGGAGTGCAGCAGCGGGTTGCCGGTGCCCTCGGCGATCTTGCGGTAGAGATCCTCCTCGGCCTCGATGAATTCGACGGGGTCGGTGCGCACGGCCTCCACCCGGGACAGGATCTGGTCCAGCTCCTCGATCTGGCGCGGGGTCATGTTGATCACCGCCAGGCGCACCAGTTCCGGCTCCAGGATGCCGCGCACCACCAGGTGGTCGAGCGGAGAAACCTCATTGGCCAGCGAGCTGTAGGAGGAGGTTTCCGGCTTGGGGCCGGACCGGAATTTCACAAAGCTGCCGGACCCGGCGCGGCGCTGGATCACGTTCTGGCTGGCCAGCACGTCCAGCGCTTCGCGCACGGTGTTGCGGGCGACCCCAAGCTCGGACGCCAGCGTGCGTTCCGAGGGCAGACGGGTGTCCACCGGGTAGGTGCCGGATTTGATCCGGGCAAACAGCGTGTCGATCACCACCTGCACGGTGGCGCCGACGGAGTGGGTGGTCAGGATCTGCGAGGTGGTTTCTTCCGCTGAGCTCATGGTCTGTCTTTTTCCGGGCCGTATGAGCGGGAAACCCTGCTCCTGAGTGCTGTGGCAAGGTTGCATTTGCCGGTTCTGGCGGCGGCTTTGCAGGTGCCCTTCACAGCGGTGACTGACCGTCAGACTAGCGGTTCCAGTGCCGGTCAGCAAGGATGGGCGCGCAAATTGGTTCTATGCCGCGGTGATTCCGTGTGTTCTGGAGGTTCGCCGTAGTCCCCTGTTTTTGCGCCATTTTAATCTCTCATGCCAGTGCTTGCCCTGACGGTTCCTGAAATTGGTGCCTTTTTGGTCCAGAGGTGGCAAGCGTATGCCCGGGCCGGGTGTCCGATGGCGGCGCCGGCCTGTTCCGGCTGAGCTGATCTGCGGGGCGCGCCGGCACTGGAAGCGGGCCGCAGCGCCGCGGCAACATTTTTCTTTCCTCAGGCGGTAAGGGGTTGGGAAAAATGAGTAATGACAGTAAAATAATATTCGCACCATTCCTTACGCCCGGGAAAGTTTTTACATATCGGCTGCTGCGCGCTTGTCAGAGGCCATCCATAAGGAAGATAACACAGTGGCTAAACTCAAAGATGATAGTGACGCAGTGGCAAATAACCTTTCCCAAGACCCGCACCGGGTCCGCGATGGTGCAGAAAAAGTTCTGGAAGTGGCGATCGGCCGCGAGGTGCGGTCGTTCCGGCGGCAGCAGGGGATCACGGTGGCGGATCTGGCCAATCTGACCGGGCTGTCGATCGGGATGCTGTCGAAGATCGAGAACGGCAACACCTCGCCGTCGCTGACCACGCTGCAGCTGCTGGCCAATGCGCTGAGCGTGCCGATCACCTCCTTCTTCCGCCGCTTCGAGGAAAGCCGGGAGGCGGTGCACACCAAGTCCGGTGAAGGCGCGGAGACCGAGCGCGCGGGCACGCGGGCCGGGCATCAGTACCAGCTGCTGGGGCATCTTGGCGCCAATGCCTCAGGGGTGATGGTGGAGCCTTATATGATCACCCTGACCGAGGAGTCGGATGTGTTTCCGACCTTCCAGCACGACGGGGTGGAAATGCTTTACATGCTGGAAGGCGAGGTGGACTACCGCCATGGCGACAAGGTGTTCCCGCTGAAGCCGGGCGATACGCTGTTCTTCGATGCCGACGCGCCGCATGGGCCGGAAAGCCTGGTCAAACTGCCGGCGCGCTACCTGTCGATCATTTCCTATCCGCAATCGAGCTGACGTGCAGCGGCGGCGCTCCCGCCGGTTCCGCGGCATCTGAAGATGCCCCTGCACCGTCCGGTCAGGCGCCGCGCAATGCGCGGCGCTATTGCGTTCTGCGGCAGGCCAGCGGCCAGGCAGCCGCAGCGCGCTGCCCGGCCCAACGCCGCACAGGCGGCAGGCAGCGCCTGCGGCCGGAAGCGGGGGCGGGAGGCCCTGGTTTGTAGCGGGCGCAAAAAAGAAACTGCCGGAGCCAGGGGCAACGGCAGTCAGTGAAGCGGGCCTAAGTGACAGGGGGTAGGGACGGCCCGCGAGTCCGCTCGGGATCAATCGTCGTCGGGCCAGATGCCATCCGAGGTAGGGCTGCCGTCGTCAAACTGCGACAGCCATTCCACCATCAGCGGGCGGTTGTCGATGAAGCCCTTGTAGGTTGCCAGCTCCTCCGGCAGGTCGCGGATCACCCGGTGCAGGCGGCGCGCCCATTTCGGAACCGTCACCAGATCGTTGAAGCTGATCAGGTAGCAGCGGATCGGGAACACCAGCGCGTTGGAGCGCGGCAGACGGAAGAAGGTCTGCAGTTCGACCCGCAGGTGCTGTTTCTCGCCGATGTTCTCCATCGTCAGCCCCTGCTTCATCACGCCCCATTTGTGGTAGTTCTCGGGGGAGGTGTCCAAGAGCGGGTTGACCGTCATCGTCCAGTTCAGGCGGCGGGCGGGCTGGCCCTGCTGGATGTTCAGGAGGAACTTGAGGGCGCGCACGAAGATGCCCATCTCATGCGCCTTCGGCACCGGGGCGTGCCATTCGAAGAAGTTCATGCCGATGTCGAAATCCAGCGACCAGTCGGCCTGGGTGGTGACCATGCCGGCATCCATCCACAGGTTGTCGTCGCGCTGGTCCAGCACCGCAAAGTCGCCCTGGGTCTGGCGGGTGATGTATTCCATCGGGCCGTAGGGCAGGGTGCTTTCATCGAGGAAGGTGAAGGTGTCGTCGATGCCCAGCGGCTTGTTGATCCAGCGCCAGCGGTTGCCGTTCTTGTGCAGTTCGAACAGGTCCGGGTATTCGGCCGCCTTGGCCTCCATGATCAGCTCCACCAGGTCCCAGCCCGCCAGCGTCATATGCGGCAGCGACTGGCAGCGCAGCGGGTCATTCGCCAGCACCCGGGCGCGGTCCTTCATTTCCGAGACATAGTGCTCGTCCACGTCGAAGGTCCGTTCGAACACTGAGCCGGGCCGGTAGGACTTATGCGGCTCCATGTTCACCGAATACATGTAGCTGTCTTCGTGGAACGGGAAGGGGAAGCGTTTGATTGCCCAGTCCGAGTTCTTGAAGGTGAAGTCGCCGTAGAAGGTTTCGTCGTTGAATTGAATGGTCATCTCTCTCTCCCTCAGCGGTCCAGAACCAGTGTCTTGCCTTCAAAGCGCGACACGCAGGGCATGATGTGTTTGCCGCCGGCCTTCTGCTCGTCGGTCAGCCAGTGGTCGTGGTGCAGGAACTTGCCGTCATAGCCGATGACATTGGTCTCGCACTGGCCGCAGGCGCCGCCGCGGCAGAGGTAGGGGGCGTCGATGCCGGCAGCTTCCAGCGCTTCCAGCAGCGACTGGTGCTCGCCGACCTGGACGATCTTGTTGGAGACCGCGCATTTCACCTCGAACGGCTTGCCGGAGGCCGGCGCCAGGAATTCCTCGGAATGCACTGCCTCGCGCGGCCAGCCCATGTCCTCGGCGGTGCCGTGCACCCATTCGATCATGCCCTTGGGGCCGCAGACGTAGACGTGGGTGCCCAGCGGTTGGTTGGCGAGCAGGGTTTTGAGGTCGATCGCCTCTTTCTGGTCGTCATGGTAGACGTGCACCTTGCCCGGGTAACGCTCTGTCAGCTCCTTGGCGTAGGTGCCAAGGGAGGCGGTGCGGACCGAGTAATGCAGCTCGAAATGCCCGCCCATCATGGTGAGCTGATGCATCTGCGCCATGAAGGGGGTGATGCCGATGCCGCCGGCCAGCATCAGGTGCTTCTTGGCGCGCAGGTCCAGTGAGAACAGGTTCACCGGGTTGGAGATCACCATCTCCATGCCCTCTTTCACCTGGGTGTGCATGAACTTGGAGCCGCCGCGGCCCTGATCGTCGCGCCGCACCGAGATGGTGTAGGCGCCGCGGTCGGCCGGGTTGGACATCAGCGAATAGGCGTTGAGCCGGGTGATATCACCGTCCTGCATTTCGACCACGGTATGCGCCCCGCCCGAGAAGGTGGGCAGACTGCCGCCGCCGGTGCGGACGAATTTGAAACGGGTGACCAGGTCGTTGATCGGTTTGACCTCGGCCACGGTGACATTCAGTTTTGCGGTGCCAGCACTCATTTGAACAGCTCCACTTTCTCGGGGATGTTGCCCGGATCCTCGGCATCCACCCGCACGCCCTGGAAGGCCGCGAGGCGGCGCGAATAGTGATCGCGCACGAACAGGCTGAGGCCGCAGTGGCTGCATTCGAACGGGTCGGTGGTGACGTCCTCGGTGATGCCCTTGCAGTGCACGCACTGCATGCGCCGCGCGGTGGAGCCGCGGTGTTCGGTCTGGATCGCGGTATGGGGGATGCCCGCTGCGGTGGCCTCGGCCATGGCCTGGCCCATCAGGCTCTCGGTGCCGGTCAGGTACACCTGGGTGCCCATGTGGCAGTCCAGCAGGGCGCGGCGGATCCGGCTTTGCGAGGCTTCATAGGAAGGGCCTGCGTAGAACTGGCCGGCACCCAGCTCTTCCAGCTGGCTGCTGTATTTGGCGCCGGTATTCTTGGGGATGTAGATGATATGGGCCTTGGCCCAGAAATCCCTGTCCGTGGATTTGGCCAGATCGAGGATGGCCTCGGCGCCTTCGGCATCGGCGATCATCAGGTGGCCGCTGCCGGAGCGGGCCTCAAGCTCGCCGTAGACAGGGCGGCTGGTGATAGAAGGGGGGAATTCGGTCTTAGACATGTGGGTCGCTTTTCCTGCAGTCCGGGTGAACGAAAGCGGGCGCCCCCGGGATGGGGACGCCCGGGATCCGGATCAGCCCTTTGCGGTGCGGATCGATTTGTCCTTGTCGTAGAAGGGCATCTCTTCGGCGGTGGCGGCAATCTCGGTGCCGTCGCCGTTGCGGACGGTCAGCTTGGTGCCCGGCTTGGCGCAGGCGACCGGCATCCGGGCGATGCCCACGTTGTGGTTGTTCACCTCGGAGTACATGCCGTAGGTGACCACGCCGACCTTTTCGCCGTTCTGCAAGAGGTCCGCGCCTTCGTCCGCGGGGATCTTGCCTTCCAGCATGACGCCGTAGATCTTGAACCGCTCCTTGCCTTCGGCGGCATAGTGGTTCTCGGCGCCGATGAAGCCGGTCTTGCCGGGGGAGACGGTGAATTCGAGGCCCAGCTCCCACAGCGTGTCGCCGCAGGTCTCGTTGTCGAACGGGTAGGTTTCGGAGTTGTCGCCCGGATAGAACAGCAGGTAGCTTTCGGTGCGCAGCAGATCGAGGGTGGAGAACTGGACCGGGACGATGCCCAGGCCCGCGCCCTTGTCCAGGATGCTGTCCCAGAGATGCACGGCGTCCTTGGCCTGGCAGAAGATCTCATAGCCGCGCTCGCCGGTGTAGCCGGTGCGCGAGATCATCACCGGGCAGCCGAACAGCTTGGTCTGGATGATCCCGAAATAGGCCAGATCGCGGATGCCGGGAACATATTCGGCCAGGAAATCGACGGCGACCGGACCCTGCAGCGACATGTCGTGCAGGTTGTCGTCGAAGATTACCGAGCAGTTTTTGCCGGCGGCGACGGAGCTGAGCTGTTCCATGCCGGTGCCGGTGCCGTGGACAACCATCCAGCTGTTCACCGACAGGCGGTAGATGATGCAATCATCCACGAACTTGCCCTGCTCGTTCAGGATCGAGGCATAGGTGGAGCGGCCCGGCATGATCTTTTCGACGTTGCGGGTGGTGACCCGGTCGATGACCTGTGCCGCATGCTCGCCCACCACGTGGACTTTCTTGAGGCCGGATACATCCATGAGGCCGGCCTTGGTGCGGACCGCCTCGTAATCGGCTTTGGCGCGTTCGGGGGTGTGGTCATAGAACCAGGCGGTTCCCATGCCGTTCCAGTCTTCCAGCTCGCCGCCGATTTCCTTGTGGCGCTGTGCCAGTGCTGAAGTCCGCCAGATAATGGCCATTTTGCATTTCTCCCTATTGGTGCGGACCAAAATTCTTGATTTGGTTCCTTTGGTCTGGTCCAGTTAGCCAAGAGAGGGGGCGTCATGTCAATGAATATTCCTATCAGGAAAAAGATTTCTCTTAAAAGGCAGATTTCGAACGTGTTTGCGGCATGAATTGGCCTGAAACGGTCTTTCTCGCAGGCTGCTGGTGGTTGCGGAAGCGGCAAATTGATCCGCTTTGAGGGAGAATCGGCAGCGATTGTGGCGGAAGATTGGGTGATTCTGCCGCATTTCGGCAGGTCCGGCCGGTATCGGGCCGCGGTGCGTCAGGGAAAGCGGCACCTGGGATTGGGCGGCGGCGCGCGGGCTAAGCCCTTGGATGTTTGAGGCTTAAGGGGAGCTGGACGGTGTGGCAGGGCGGCGGCACAGGCATGACGCATTTCCCTGAAGGTAACAAATTTTCACATGATTATTGACAGGCTGCCCTCATGAGACACAGTATTTAGGGAAAATAATATTCCCAAGAGGCAAAAAAATGCCCGGGATACTGCCAACAGGAGGGCAAAACATTGGATGGTAATCTGAACGCGTTAACAACGGTGTTCACCGAGTTCTATTACTGGGTGACCGTTGTCTTCATGTTCCTCATTCACGTGGGGTTCTGCATGTACGAGGTCGGCGCCAGCCGCCACCGCAACCACATGCACACATTGATGAAGAACATCATGATCATTCCGCTGGTCACGGTGACGTTCTTCTTTTTCGGCTGGTGGATCTACTGGTCCTTCCCCAGCTTCCCGTTCTTCGGCGGGCTGAACCACGATGCGGGTGCCGCGAACCTGCCGTGGTCGCAAAACATGGGTACCAACCTTTCGGACCGGATCACCGGCGTGTTCTGGGCAGCGTTCCTGCTGTTTTCCTGGACCGCGGCCTCAATCGTGTCCGGTGCAGTCATTGAACGGATCCGCTCCTCCGCTCTGTGGGTGCATGCCGTCATGATCGGGTCGGTGTTCTGGATCATCGACGCCGCTTGGGGCTGGCATGCCGAAGGCTGGATGGTCAAATACCTGGGCTATCATGACGCCTATGCGTCCGGCGTCATCCACGCGATTGCCGGCGGTTACGCGCTGGGCGTGATCATGGTGCTGGGGCCGCGCCTGGGCAAGTTTGCCGCCGACGGCACCCCGCGCGATATCCCGCCGCATAACCCCTGGATGCTGACCATCGGGATCTTCCTGATCTACTCCGGTTTCTGGGGCTTCTACGCCGCCTGCAATATCCCTGCGATCTCGCCCGAAGGCATCGGCGGCCTGATCACCGGCGAGACCTGGACCGCCACCAATATCTATCTGGCGCCGACCTCGCTGTCCGCGATCACCTTCAACTTCCTGATGTCGCTGTCCGGCGGCCTGATGGCAGCCTATGTGGTGTCCAAGGGCGATGCGTTCTGGACCTTCTCCGGCGGTCTGGCGGGCATCATCACCGCCTCTGCGGGCAACGATCTGTACCACCCGATCCAGGCGATGCTGGTCGGCGCGGTTGGTGTCGTGATCGTCTACAAACTGCACTACTGGGTCGAGCGCACCTTCAAGATCGACGATGCGGTGGGCGCGGTTGCCGTGCACGGGTATTCCGGCATCGTGGGCCTGATCATCGCCGGCTTCCTGCTGTGGGGCGCGCCGAGTTCGCCGTATGAAGGCTTTGCCGCCGTCAACCCGGTTGGCCAGACCATCGGTGCGGTGATCATGTTCGGGGTGCTGGGCTGGCTGCCGGGCTATGTGATCGCCAAAATCCAGGCAGCAGCCGGCGTGCTGCGGATCCCGGTCGAGGTCGAGCTGCAAGGTCTCGATTACGCCGAACACCATGCCTACGAAGACGCCAAAGCCGAAATCATTGCCGCCGACAAGGCTGCGGTGAACGGTGCAGGCGTGCCAGCTGAATAAGGAGATTTGAAATGTCTACGATCGGTTACGACAGCTGGGCGGTGGACCTGGCGGAGGTGGGGGCGATCTACCCCTTCCAGGGATCAGAAGGGCTGATGGTTGTCCTGGGAGTGATCTTCTGGATTGGCTGGCACCGGATCCAGTTTGTCCGCGAAGGCGAGCACTTGGAGAAGGCTAAGAATATGGGGGACAAGGAGAAAATAAACTCCTTGCTGGAGAAATACTGACCCGGACCCCACCAGAGGCGCGCCAGACGGGCGCGCCTTTCTTCCTTCAGGGGAAAATAAGTTTCATAACAGTTGAACGCCTTCACGCAAACTGCTAGCGTTGATTCGAGATGAAAACCAGGAGGCACACCCATGTGCGGGATTGTCGGTCTTTTTATAAAAGACAAATCACTTGAGCCGAAGCTGGGCGATATGCTCACCGATATGCTCATCACCATGACGGACCGCGGTCCGGACAGCGCCGGCATTGCGATCTATGGATCGGAAGCGGAAGGGCGCACCAAGCTTACCGTTCAGTCGGATGCGCCGGAGGCGGCCTTTGACGGGCTGGACGGCGCGCTGGCGGAAGCGCTGAGCAGTGATGTGTCGATCCGGGTGATCGACACCCACGCGGTGCTGGACCTGCCCGCGGGCAAGGAAGAGGAGGCCCGCAGCGCGCTGGCTGAACTGCGCCCCGGCATGCGTGTCATGAGCGCGGGCGACACCATCGAGATCTACAAGGAAGTGGGTCTGCCCGAGAAGGTCGCCGAGCGCTTCAATCTGCGCGGCATGAGCGGCAGCCACGGCATCGGCCACACCCGCATGGCCACCGAATCCGCCGTGACCACCGAAGGCGCGCACCCATTCTCCACTGGTCTGGACCAGTGCCTGGTGCACAACGGCTCGCTGTCCAACCACAACGCGCTGCGCCGTAAACTGCAGCGCGAGGGCGTGCGGATCGAAAGCCAGAACGACACCGAAGTCGGCGCGGCCTATCTGACCTGGAAGATGCAGAACGGCGCCAGCCTGGGCGAGGCGCTGGAGGGCACCCTCGAGGACCTGGACGGCTTCTTCAACTTCGTTGTGGGCACCAAGGACGGCTTTGGCGTGGTCCGCGACCCGATCGCCTGCAAGCCGGCCGTGATGGCAGAGACCGACCAGTATGTGGCCTTCGGCAGCGAATACCGCGCGCTGGTGAACCTGCCGGGCATCGAAGACGCCCGCGTCTGGGAGCCCGAACCCGCAACCGTTTACTTCTGGAACCACTAAGATGCAGACATACGACCTTGAAGCAAATGGCCTGCGCGGTCTGAACTCGGCCCTGCAGGAACTGAACGGCAGCTCCGACAAGACTGCCTGGGAAATCGTCAACCCCAAGGGCAGCCATGCCATCGCCGTGGGTTTGAATTCGCCCGCCGATGTGACCATCAAAGGCTCCACCGGATACTATTGCGCCGGCATGAACCAGCAAGCGACCGTGCGTGTCGAAGGCTCGGTCGGGCCGGGCGTGGCGGAAAACATGATGTCCGGCCAGGTGATCGTCGAGGGCGACGCCAGCCAGTACGCCGGGGCCACCGGCCAGGGCGGCCTGCTGGTGATCAAGGGCAATGCCTCGTCCCGCTGCGGCATCTCGATGAAGGGCATCGACATCGTCGTGCACGGCAACATCGGCCACATGTGCGCCTTCATGGGGCAGGCCGGCAACCTGGTGGTGCTGGGCGATGCCGGCGATGCGCTGGGCGACAGCTGCTATGAGGCGCGCTTCTTCGTGCGCGGCTCGGTCAAGAGCCTGGGTGCCGACTGCATCGAAAAGGAAATGCGCCCGGAGCACATCGAGATCCTGAAGGATCTGCTGGCCCGCGCCGGTGCAGATGCCAAGCCGGAAGAGTTCAAGCGCTACGGCTCCGCCCGCAAGCTCTACAACTTCGACGTCGACAACGCGCAAGCGTACTAAGGACAGGGATCTAAGACATGGACAACACGAACATCCCCGGTACGGTCCCGATCCAGTCGGCGACTTTCTCGAACCCGATCAACGCGGAAATCCGCCGCGCGGCGGCCTCCGGGATTTATGACATCCGCGGCGGCGGCGCCAAGCGCCGGGTCCCGCATTTCGATGACCTGCTGTTCCTCGGCGCCTCGATCTCGCGCTACCCGCTGGAGGGTTACCGCGAGAAATGCGACACCAAGGTGACGCTGGGCACCCGCTTCGCCAAGAAGCCGATTGAGCTGGATATCCCGATCACCATCGCCGGCATGAGCTTTGGCGCGCTGTCGGGCCCGGCGAAGGAAGCCCTGGGCCGTGGCGCCTCCGCTGCCGGCACTTCGACCACCACCGGCGACGGCGGCATGACCCCGGAAGAGCGCGGCCATTCCACCAAGCTGGTCTACCAGTATCTGCCGTCCCGCTACGGCATGAACCCGGATGACCTGCGCAAAGCGGACGCGATCGAAGTCGTGGTCGGCCAGGGCGCCAAGCCCGGCGGCGGCGGCATGCTGCTGGGCCAGAAGATCTCGGACCGGGTTGCGGAAATGCGCTGCCTGCCCAAGGGTATCGACCAGCGCTCCGCCTGCCGCCACCCGGACTGGACCGGCCCGGATGACCTGGAAATCAAGATCCTGGAGCTGCGCGAGATCACCGATTGGCAGGTGCCGATCTACATCAAGGTCGGCGGCACCCGCCCCTACTACGACACCGCGCTGGCGGTGAAGGCCGGCGCGGATGTTGTGGTTCTGGACGGCATGCAGGGCGGCACCGCCGCCACCCAGGACGTGTTCATCGAACATGTCGGCCTGCCGACCCTCGCCTGTATCCGCCCCGCCGTTCAGGCCTTGCAGGACCTGGGCGTGCACCGCGAAGTGCAGCTGGTCGTCTCCGGCGGCATCCGCACCGGCGCCGATGTGGCCAAGGCAATGGCGCTGGGCGCCGATGCGGTTGCGATCGGCACCGCGGCGCTGGTTGCGCTGGGCGACAACGATCCGAAATGGGAAAGCGAGTACCAGAAGCTGGGCACCACCACCGGCGCCTATGACGACTGGCACGAGGGCAAGGACCCGGCCGGCATCACCACTCAGGACGCCGAGCTGATGAAGCGCCTGGATCCGGTCGACGCCGGCCGCCGCCTGCGCAACTACCTCAAGGTGATGACGCTGGAGGCGCAGACCATTGCCCGCGCCTGCGGCCACAACCACCTGCACAACCTCGAGCCCGAGGATCTGTGCGCCCTGACCATGGAGGCCGCCGCCATGGCGCGGGTGCCGCTGGCCGGGACCGACTGGTACCCGGGCAAAGCAGGGTTCTGATGATTGGCGGGGCGCGGCCGGCAACGGTCCGCGCCCCATTCTCGAAATACGTTCAACAGGGAAAGGAAGTAGGACCATGACGACTGATCTGGCTGCTTTCGCAAAAGAAAAAGGCGTCAAGTACTTCATGATCTCCTTCACCGACTTGTTCGGTGGCCAGCGCGCCAAACTGGTGCCGGCAGAGGCGATCGCGGACATGCAGGAAGACGGGGCCGGCTTTGCCGGTTTTGCCACCTGGCTCGACCTCACCCCGGCGCACCCGGACATGCTGGCGGTGCCGGATCCGTCCTCGGTGATCCAGCTGCCGTGGAAGCCGGAAGTCGCCTGGGTGGCGGCCAACTGCGTGATGGAGGGCGAAGACGTGGCCCAGGCGCCGCGCAACGTGCTGCGCCGCCTGATCAAGGAGGCCGCGGACGAGGGCCTGCATGTGAAGACCGGCATCGAGGCCGAGTTCTTCCTGCTGACCCCGGACGGAGAGGAGATCTCCGACGCCTACGACACTGCGGAGAAACCGTGCTACGACCAGCAGGCAATGATGCGCCGCTACGATGTGATCCGCGAGATCTGCGATTACATGCTGGAGCTGGGCTGGGGACCCTACCAGAACGACCACGAGGACGCCAACGGCCAGTGGGAGATGAACTGGAATTTCGACGACGCCCTGGCGACCGCAGACAAGCACAGCTTCTTCAAGTTCATGGCGAAGTCGGTGGCAGAGAAGCATGGCTTCCGCGCCACCTTCATGCCCAAGCCCGTCGAGGGGCTCACCGGTAACGGCTGCCATGCGCATATCTCGGTCTGGGACGCGCCGGGCAAAGATGCCCGCGTCAACGTCTTTGCGGCGGAAAAGGGCGAGGGGCAGATCGCCGAGCTGGGCCTCTCCCAACAGGGCGGCTACTTCCTGGGCGGCATCATGAAACATGCCTCTGCCCTGGCTGCGATCACCAACCCGACGGTGAACTCCTACAAGCGCATCAATGCGCCGCGCACCATGTCCGGGGCGACCTGGGCGCCGAACACCGTGACCTGGACCGGCAACAACCGCACCCACATGGTGCGTGTCCCCGGCCCCGGCCGGTTCGAGCTGCGGCTGCCCGACGGGGCGGTGAACCCCTACCTGCTGCAGGCGGTTATCATCGCTGCAGGCCTGTCGGGCGTCCGCTCCAAGGCGGATCCCGGCCCGCGCCATGACATCGACATGTATGCCGAGGGCCACAAGATCACCGACGCGCCGAAGCTGCCGCTCAACATGCTGGATGCGCTGCGTTTCTACGACAAGGACGACGGGCTGAAGTCGATGATGGGCGAGGAGTTCTCCAGCGCCTATCTGAAGATGAAGCAGCAGGAATGGAACTCCTTCGTCAACCACTTCTCCCGCTGGGAGAAGGACAACACGCTGGATATCTAGGCACTGATTCCCCCTGTCCGGCCTGCGGGCCGGACCCTGCGCGGCCCGGGTTCTGCCCGGGCCCTTTTTGTTTGCGGCAGCGCCTGCCGCATATGCGCCGTGTTCACCCGGGGTGAAATTCCGCCTGTTTCCTATCGGCGGCGGAAATGCGGAAAATGCCCGGTTTTGCACTGAAAACCGGGCGGGAGGGTGTTGACGGTTAGGAAAAATAATTGAGTAATAGGAATATATCTTGCCTCGCATCGAACTTTGCCGCGGGGCGTGAACCGGAACGGATGGCAGCAGGGAGACGGCCATGAGCTACAAGAGTGACATCGAGATTGCGCGTGAAGCGCAGAAGAAGCCGATCCAGGAGATTGGCGCGAAGATCGGGATTTCCAATGACGATCTGCTGCCCTACGGCCACGACAAGGCGAAGG
>NZ_JBFCVS010000012.1:0-148962 GCF_040704725.1 Leisingera sp. JC11 | reverse complement strand
GCCCTTGCCGCAGATCTCCTTCTGCCCCACCGGCGGCATCACCCCGCAAAACGCCGAAAGCTACCTCAGCCTGCCCAACGTGGTCTGCGCAGGCGGCAGCTGGACCGCACCCAAGAACCTCGTCCAAACCCGAAACTGGAACGCAATTAAAAACCTGGCAAACGAGGCCAGCAAATTCGGGAGAACATCATGAATGACAGCTGGACCCGGCTTGAGCATCATCATGCCGCCGTGGCCGACCGCCCGATCCTCAGCCTGTTCAGCAATCCGCAGCGGTTTCAGGCGTTTTCTGCCGAAACCGGCGGGCTGCTTCTGGATTTCTCAAAGACCAATCTGGACGAGGAGATCCTGCAGGATCTGATTGCCCTGGCCGAAGAGAGCGGGGTTCCGGACAAGCGGGATGCGATGTTCCGGGGCGCCCGTTCGAATGCAACGGAGGGCCGGGCCGTGCTGCACACGGCCCTGCGCTCGCAGGACACGGGTGCGCTTGCGGCCGGCGGCGAGGATGTCCGCCCCGGGATCAAGGCCGCAAGAGACAGGATGGAGCGTTTTGCCGAAGGCATCCGGACCGGCACCATCACCGCGCCGGGCGGCCGGGCGTTCACCGATGTCGTCAACATCGGCATCGGCGGGTCGGACCTGGGCCCGCTGATGGCGGTGCGGGCGCTGGCACCCTATCACTCGGGCCCGCGCTGCCATTTTGTGTCCAATGCGGACGGGGCGCAGATCTCGGACACTTTGGCTCTGCTCGATCCCGGGACAACCCTGTTCATCATCGCGTCCAAGACCTTCACGACAGTGGAGACAATGACCAATGCCAGAACCGCGGTGCGCTGGCTCGAGGAGGCGGTGGGCGGCGATGCGGCGGGGCATCTCGCGGCGGTGTCCTCTGCTCCGGCGCGGGCGGCAGGCTTCGGCATTGCGGAGGACCGGGTGTTCGGGTTCGCCGACTGGGTCGGCGGCCGGTATTCGCTGTGGGGGCCGGTCGGCCTGCCCATCATGATTGCCACCGGCGCTGAGAGGTTCCGGGAGTTCCTGGCGGGCGGCTGCCAGATGGACCAGCACTTCCGCGCCGCGCCGCTGCGGCAGAACCTGCCGGTGCTGATGGCCCTGACCGGGATCTGGCACAGCAATATCTGCGGCTATGCAACCCGGGCGGTGCTGCCCTATGACCAGCGGCTCGACCGGCTGCCTGCCTACCTCCAGCAGCTGGACATGGAGAGCAACGGCAAGCGCGTGACCAGCTGCGGCGCGCCGCTGCAGCGCGCCTCAGGCCCGGTTGTCTGGGGGGAGCCCGGCACCAACGGACAGCATGCGTTTTATCAGCTGCTGCATCAGGGCACCCAGATCGTTCCGGCGGAATTCCTGATTGCCGCAGAGAGCCATGAACCGCATCTGAAAGAGCATCATGACCTGCTGAAGGCGAATTGCCTGGCCCAGTCCGAGGCGCTGATGCGCGGCCGGACGCTGGAAGCGGCCCGGAAACTGGCGCAAGGGGCCGAAGACGCCGCCGTAAGTCAGGACTGCCTTGCCCGGCACCGGACGTTCCCGGGAAACCGCCCGTCCGTCACCCTGGCCTATACCAGGCTCACGCCCTTTGTGCTGGGGCAGCTTATCGCCTTTTACGAACACAGGGTGTTTGTGGAAGGGGTGATCTGGGGCATCAATTCGTTTGACCAATGGGGTGTGGAGCTGGGCAAGGAGCTGGCAGGCTCCCTGCTGCCCATGGTGCAGGGCGCCCCGGCGGACGGCAAGGACGGCTCCACGCGGGGGCTGCTGGCCAGGCTGTCCGGCTGAGGCGGCCGGGCGTCCGGCCGCCCTCAGCCCTGGCCGCCCAGCCGCTTGATGATGCAAGGTATTTCCACGTTCAGATCCGGGGACGCCTCCGTTGCGGTCAGCTCAAAGACCTTGGCCAGCATGCCAGCCACGTCCTGCTGAACCATGCCCACGTTCCCCGGCAGCAGGGCTGCAAACGGGTCCCAGTCGAAACACCCGAATTCGAACGCGCGGCTGGGGTTGCGGGCCTGCCAGCGGATCACCCCCTCAAGCGTGATCGTGGAGTTCACGAACAATCCCGCAGGCAGCGAGGAGGGAAAGGCGTCCAAGGCGTCTTCGGCTTTTTGCGCGGCATAGCCGCAGGGCAGGATGTTTTCCGGCGGCAGGGGAATGCCGAACTCCGCATGGGCGGCCTCGAACCCGCGGATCCGCTCAGCGGTGTTGTGATCCGAGCCGCGTCCGCCGATGAACAGCAAGGGCTGCCCTTCGGCTGCCGGTGCCGCGAAGCGCTGCAGAAGCAGGCGCGTCAGATCCCTGGCGCCCGCGAAGTTATCCGAGACGACGGACGGCGCCTTGCTGCCGGGCAGGTCGAGATTGATCGAGCGCACCCCGGCCGCGGCGCAGAATTCGCTGATCCGGTCAGGATCGGTGGCGCCGGTGGAGATCAGGCAGTCGACCTGGTAGGAGACCAGCTCCCGCGCGGCCTCGAACTCCAGCTCCGGTTCCCGTTGGGTGCATGTGATCACCGGAAACAGGCCGCGCGCGCGCGCCAGCGCCTCGAACTGCTCCGCGATCGCACCAAAGTAACGGTTGTCGTATTTCGGCATGATCATCCCGATGATGTTTGACCGCACCCGGCGCAGAACACTGGCCTGAATGTTCACCGCATAGCCCTGCTCTTCGGCGATTTTGGAGATGCGCTTGGCGAGCTTCTCGCTGATTCGGCGTTTCTTCCAAGTTCCGTTCAGAACCGAGCTCACCGCGCTGGGGGACGTTCCAGCCAGCTCCGCCAAATCATAAATCGTTGGCCTCTTTGGAGAAATCTTCTCTTTCTGACCGTCTGAGCCGCCCGTGTCCACTTGGGATCTCCTTGTTACTTATTCTTCAAACTTGACATCAAACACCTCCCGCAGCAATCATGCTCCATCGATTGAGCAAACGTGCGCAACCGATAGAGCATCCAGAATCCGGGTGCGCAGGGAGGAAACAAGGGTTCCCGGTGCCGTGGCAGCGGGAACCGCCGCAGCCTTTTGCGGGCCGGCGGCGCGGCAGCCCCTACATCCCCCTCCGCGTGCACTCTCGGAACCCGTAAGATTTGTGGAGGAGACACATGAACACACAGAAACAATTGCTGGCAGCCCTTGCAGGTTTCGCCGCGGCCGCGCTGGCGGCGCCTGCCGCCGCTCAGGACGCCGCAACGGTTGCCTTTCTGATGCCGGACCAGGCTTCGACCCGCTATGAGGAGCATGACTTCCCGGGCTTCAAGACCGCGATGAGCGAGCTGTGTCCTGACTGCACCGTGATCTACCAGAATGCCAATGCGGATGTGTCGCTGCAGCAGCAGCAGTTCAACTCGGTGATTGCGCAGGGCGCAAAGATCATCGTGCTGGATCCGGTCGACTCTTCCGCAGCCGCGGCGCTGGTGCAGATTGCCCGGTCCCAGGATGTGAAAGTGATTGCCTACGACCGGCCGATCCCGGACGTGCCGGCAGATTACTATGTCTCCTTCGACAACCAAGGCATCGGCAATGCCATCGCGCAGTCCCTGGTGGATCACCTCAAGGACGCGGGTGTGCCGGACGGCGCCGGCGTGCTGCAGATCAACGGCTCGCCCACCGACGCCGCGGCCGGGCTGATCCGGGATGGCATCGACTCGGCCCTGGACTCGTCGCAGTTCAAAACCCTCGCCGAATATGACACGCCGGACTGGGCGCCGCCGAAAGCGCAGGAATGGGCGGCCGGCCAGATCACCCGTTTCGGCAATGAAATCACCGGCATTGTTGCCGCAAATGACGGCACCGCCGGCGGCGCCATCGCGGCGCTGAAGGCTGCCGGCGTCGACCCTGTGCCGCCGGTGACCGGCAATGATGCAACCATCGCAGCCTTGCAGCTGATCATCTCCGGCGACCAGTACAACACCATTTCCAAGCCGTCCGAGGTCGTTGCCCGGGCCGCTGCGGAGGTGACCGCCGCCTTCCTGAAAGGCGAGACCCCGGACGCAAAGACCACGCTTTATGACACCCCGTCCGAACTCTTCGTGCCTGCCGTGGTGACCCAGGAAAACATCAAGGCGGAAATCTTCGACAAGGGCATCCAGGCACCGGAAGACGTCTGCACCGGCGAATACGCCGCCGCCTGCCGTGATCTTGGTATCCTCAACTGACCGCTTGGCTCCGCCGACCGCCGCCGGCGGGTCCGCCCCCCGGCGCCCGGGATGAGCACAAGGCCCGACGCCACGCAAACTGGAAAAGGCCCGTACCGCATGACAGACCCCAATCCGCATTCAAGAACGCCGGGCGAGCCGATCCTGCGCCTGCGCGGCATCTCCAAGCAGTTCGGCGCAGTCTCGGCGCTGACGGACATCGAACTGGACGTCCATGCCGGCGAGGTGGTTGCGCTGGTCGGCGACAACGGCGCCGGCAAATCGACCCTGATCAAGGTGCTTGCGGGCGTTCATCAGCCCACCGCAGGCCGCATCGAATTCTGCGGCCGGCCGGTGACGCTCGACACCCCCGGCAAGGCGCTGGAGATGGGCATCGCCACCGTGTTCCAGGACCTGGCCCTGTGCGAAAACCTCGATGTGGTGGCCAATCTGTTTCTCGGCCACGAACTGACGCCCTGGCGGCTTGACGAGGTGCAGATGGAGGTCCGCGCCTGGACCCTGCTGCAGGAGCTGGCGGCGCGCATCCCCTCGGTGCGCGAGCCGATTGCCTCCTTGTCCGGCGGCCAGCGCCAGACCGTTGCGATCGCCCGCTCGCTGCTGCTGGATCCCCACATCATCATGCTGGATGAGCCCACCGCCGCCCTGGGCGTGGCGCAAACCGCCGAGGTGCTGAACCTGATCGAGCGGGTGCGCGGCCGCGGCCACGGGGTGATCCTGATTTCCCACAATATGGAGGACGTGCGGGCAGTGGCAGACCGGATCGTGGTGCTGCGCCTGGGCCGCAACAACGGTGTGTTCACCGCCGAAACCTCCAATGAAGAGCTGGTCGCCGCCATCACCGGCGCGGCGGAAAACGCCGTCTCGCGCCGCCGCGCGCGCAAGCTCGAAGCGACACAGGACTGACAATGACTGATCACAGCACAAATGGTGCCAGCCCCGCCAAACTCGACCGCTCGGACAGCCGCGTACGGCATGACGAAGGTATTCCGGGCGAGCTTCGCGCCTTTGCCGGCCGGGTCCGCTCGGGCGATCTGGGCATGCTTCCGGTGGCCGTGGGCCTGGTTCTCATCTCGGTGGTGTTTTCCTCGATCAACCCGATCTTCCTGGCCCCGAACAACCTTGTGAACCTGCTTTTCGACGCCGCCGCGGTGGGCTTTATCTCGCTGGGTATCGTCTGCGTGCTGATGCTGGGGCAGATCGACCTTTCGGTCGGCTCGATGAGCGGGCTTTCCTCGGCGCTGATCGGCGTGCTCTGGGCCACCATGGGCTGGCCGCTGCCGCTGGCCATTGCAGCGGCGCTGGCCGCCGGCGCGGCGACCGGGCTGGTCTATGCCACCTTCCTCAACCGTTTCGGCATGCCCAGCTTCGTTTCCACCCTGGCCGGGCTGCTGGCGCTGCTGGGCCTGCAGCTCTACATCCTGGGGCCGACCGGCTCGATCAACCTGCCCTACAGCTCTGCGCTGGTGCGTTTCGGCCAGATCATGATCATGCCGGACTGGTTTGCCTATGCGGTGGCGCTGCTGCCCGGCGCAGCCCTGGTGCTGCTTGGCCTGCGCACCAGCCGCCGCCGGGCCGAAGCCAACCTGTCCAGCCCGGGCCTGAGCGTTCTGCTGGCCAAGGCCGCCGTGCTGACCCTGGCGCTGGAGGCCGCTGTCTTCTACCTGAACCAGTGCCGCGGCATTCCGTGGATGTTCGGCCTGTTCGTCCTGCTGGTGGTGGCGATGAACTATGCCCTGACCCGCACCAAATGGGGCCGGTCGATGTTCGCCGTCGGCGGCAACGCGGAAGCGGCGCGGCGCTCGGGCATCAACGTGAACCGCATCCGCCTCAGCGCCTTTGTGCTGTGCTCCACCCTGGCAGCGCTCGGCGGCGTGCTGTCCGCGGCGCGGCTGGCCTCCGCCAGCCAGCAGGCAGGCACCGGCGATGTGAACCTCAACGCCATTGCCGCGGCGGTGATCGGCGGCACCTCGCTGTTCGGCGGCCGCGGCTCGGCCTGGTCGGCGCTCCTGGGCATCCTGGTGATCCAGGCGATTTCCAACGGGCTGACGCTGCTGAACCTCAGCTCCTCGCTGCGCTACATGATCACCGGCGCCGTGCTCGCCATCGCCGTCATCGTCGACTCGCTGGCGCGCCAGTCCCGCGCAAGCCACGGCCGTGGCTGATCCGGCATGTGAATCGGGAGAAAACTCATGACCTCACGAATGGAAAACAAGGTGGCCGCAATCACCGGCGCGGCATCGGGCATCGGCCTGGAATGCGCCAGGACCTTGCTGGCGGAAGGTGCCAAAGTGGTCCTGATCGACCGCGACGCGGACCGGCTGCATCAGCTGTGCGAAGGCTTCGGCAGCAATGCGGCCCCCCTGGTGGCGGACCTGCTCGACGGCGCGCAGGTGTCGGATATGCTGCCGCGCATCCTCAGCCATACCGGTCAGCTCGACATTTTCCACGCCAATGCGGGCGCCTATATCGGCGGGCCGGCGGCAGAAGGAGATCCCGACGCCTGGGACCGGATGCTCAACCTGAACATCAATGCCGCCTTCCGCTGCGTTCGCACGGTGCTGCCGCACATGATCGAACGCAAGAGCGGCGACATCATCTTCACCAGTTCCGTGGCCGGAGTGGTGCCGGTCGTCTGGGAGCCGGTCTACACCGCCTCGAAATTCGCGGTGCAGGCCTTTCTGCACGCGACCCGGCGCCAGGTCTCGGAACACGGCATCCGCATGGGGGCGGTTCTGCCGGGGCCGGTGGTGACGGCGCTGCTGGATGACTGGCCCGAGGAGAAGATGGAAGAGGCGCTGGCCAACGGCTCCCTGATGCAGCCGCAGGAGGTGGC
Source organism: Leisingera sp. JC11 (assembly GCF_040704725.1). Classification (NCBI taxonomy): domain Bacteria; kingdom Pseudomonadati; phylum Pseudomonadota; class Alphaproteobacteria; order Rhodobacterales; family Roseobacteraceae; genus Leisingera; species Leisingera sp. JC11. The sequence continues at coordinate 141,970 of NZ_JBFCVS010000012.1, read as the reverse complement.
CGAGGCGGTGCTGTTCATGCTGACACGGCCGCGCAATGTGGTGATCCGCGATCTCGTAATCCTCCCCAACAGCGTCGACCTCTGACGGCGCTGTTCCCAGGGCAGGCCCAGGCGGCCCGCCCGCCCCTCCGGCAAGTGGAAATCAGATGACCCAAGACCAGATCCAGAGTTCCGCGCCCGCGGAACGCTATCTCCTCGGTATTGATGTTGGCACTGGCAGCGCCCGGGCCGGCGTCTTCACCCTGGACGGCCGCATGCAGGCCGCCGGCAAATCCCCGATCTCGCTCCACCGCGAGGGCGGCGGCATCGCTGAGCAATCGAGCCGCGAAATCTGGCAGGCCGTCTGCACTGCGGTGCGCACCGCGGTGGCCGGGGCGGGCATTGATCCCGGCAACGTGGCCGGCATCGGATTCGACGCGACCTGCTCGCTGGTGGTGCTGGGGCCAGGCGGCGCGCCGCTGCCGGTCGGCAGCCCGGACGCGCCGCAGCGCGACATCATTGTCTGGATGGACCACCGCGCCATCGCCCAGGCCGAACGGATCAACGCAACGGGCCATTCCGTTCTGCAATACGTCGGCGGCACGATCTCGCCCGAGATGGAAACGCCAAAGCTGCTGTGGCTCAAGGAAAACCGCCCCGAGGTTTTCGGCGCTGCCTGGCAGTTCTTCGACCTCACCGACTTCCTGACCTGGCGGGCCACCGGCGATCTGGCCCGCTCTGCCTGCACCGTGACCTGCAAATGGACCTATCTCGCGCATGAAAGACGCTGGGATGCCAGTTACTTCCACCAGATTGGCCTGGGCTGTCTCGCGGACGGGGAATTCGCCCGGATCGGGCAGCGGGTGGTGGACCCGGGCACGCCGCTGGGCAGCGGGCTGACGGAAGCGGCAGCGGAGGAACTGGGGCTGGAACCGGGAACGCCGGTGGCGGCCGGGCTGATCGACGCCCATGCCGGAGGCCTGGGCACGGCCGGCGCCGACGGTGCACCCGAGGACAGTCTCGGCTATGTCTTCGGCACTTCCTCCTGCACCATGACAAGCACCCGCGAGCCGGTGTTCGTGCCCGGGGTCTGGGGGCCCTACTACTCTGCGATGATTCCCGGTCTCTGGCTCAACGAAGGCGGCCAGTCCGCGGCAGGCGCGGCCATTGATCAGCTGCTGTCCTTTCACCCGGCAGCCGCCCAAGCGGAAACGGCGGCGCGCGCGCAGGGGCTGACACTTCCGGAGCACCTCTCCCGGCTGGCCGGACAGAAGGCCGGCAGCCCTTCCGCTGTTGTGGAGCTGGCCCGCGGCATGCACGTGGTTCCGGAATTCCTTGGCAACCGGGCGCCGCATGCGGATCCCTATGCAAGGGCCGTGATTGCCGGGCTTGGCATGGAGCGGGAGCGGGACAGCCTGGTCGCGCTCTACGCAGCGGGCCTCTGCGGCATCGGCTACGGGCTGCGACAGATCATCGAGGCGCAGGACCGCGCCGGTGCACCGGTCAGCCGGATCGCCATCAGCGGCGGCGCCGGGCAGTCCGGGCTGGTGCGGCAATTGCTGGCCGACGCCACCGGCAAACCCGTCTACGCCAGCGCAGCAGCGGAGCCGGTGCTGCTCGGCTCGGCCATCCTCGGCTGCCTGGCCGCGGGGATCGTTCCCGGCGCCGGCGCAGCCATGGCCGCAATGTCCCGGACGTCGCAATGCTACAGGCCCGCCGGAGGCGCCATCCGGCAGGCCCACGAGAGCCGCTACAAAACCTTCCAGGCGCTTCAGGACGCCGCCCGGCACGTCCGGGCCTGCAGCGGCTAGGCACCGCCGCGGACCGGGGCAAGCGGCCGGCTGGCGCCCGGACAGTCCAACCTCAGAAGAAAGGCACCGACCCGAAGACCTTAAAGCCGCCGGTCAGACCGCTGATGCGGAGATCTTGGCGCTTGCGAACTGCCTGCGGGCGCTTGCTCCGCAGAACCCGAGAAACGCTCAGAAGGAGACACAGGCATGAAATTCTTTGCCGACACCGCCATCGTGGCGGACATCGAGGAGCTGGCCCAGTACGGGCTGCTGGACGGAGTCACCACCAACCCCAGCCTGATTGCCAAATCGGGCCGTGATTTCAAACAGGTGATTGCCGAGATCTGCGCCCTGACCGACGGTCCGGTCTCGGCCGAGGTCGCTGCGATGGAGGCCCCCGCCATGATCGCCGAGGGCGAGCATCTGGCCCGGATCGCGGACAATGTGGTGATCAAGCTGCCGCTGACGCTGGAGGGGCTGAAGGCCTGCCGCCACTTCACCGCTCAGGGCATCCGGACCAATGTGACCCTGTGCTTCTCCGCCAACCAGGCGCTGCTGGCGGCCAAGGCGGGCGCCACCTACATCAGCCCCTTCGTCGGCCGGCTCGACGACCTTGGCCTCGACGGCATGGAGCTGATCCGCGAGATCCGCATGATCTGCGACACCTACGCCTTCGAAACCGAGGTGCTGGCCGCCTCGGTCCGCAGCGCCAATCACGTCAAGGAAGCGGCCATCGCCGGTGCCCATGTCGCCACTGTCCCGCCCGTGGTGATCAAGGGGCTGGCAAGCCACGTGCTGACGGACAAGGGCCTCGCGCAGTTCGCCAAGGACTGGGCCGAGACCGGGCAGTCAATCCTCTGAGGCCGTCCCCGGAGCAATGCCGCCCTCTGCCGCGCCCGGCCGGGCTTCCAGCAGCCGCGCAAGGGTCCGGCAGCAGGCGGCGTCCTGCATCTGGCTCACATTGAACCGCATGAACGGCGTCATGCTTTGCGATACGCTGAACACGTTGCCCGGCGCCAGCACCAGGCCCTCCTGCAACGCGGCGCGGGCAATGGCCGCCGCGTCCGCTCCGCCCGGCAGCTCGCACCACAGGTAGAAACCGCCGCGCGGCTGCACCCAGGGCCGGATCCCGAGGTCCGCAAGCTGCGCCTGCACCTGTGCCCGGCAGCGGCGCAGCCGGTGGCGCAGGGCCTCCAGGTGCTTGCGGTAGCTGCCATCCGTCAACACCGCATGCAGCAGCTCCGCCACCATCGGGCTGGGGCCGCTGAAGTTCACCGCAACCTGCAGATCGGTCAGCGCCTCGATCCAGCTGCCGCGGGCCGCGATGTAACCGCAGCGCAGCGAGGCCGACAGGGTCTTGGAAAAGCTGCCGGTCCGCACCACCCGCTCCAGCCCGTCCAGCGTTGCCAGCCGCGGCGACAGGTCCGGCTCGAAGCCTGCAAAGATATCGTCTTCGACAATGATCAGGTCATGCTGCGCGGCCAGCGCCAGAACCCGGTGCGCTACCGGCGCCGAAATCGTCGCGCCGGTCGGATTGTGCAGCGCCGAGTTGGTCAGGTAGAGCCGCGGATGGTGTTCGCCCAGGGCGGCTTCGAAACGGTCGAGATCCGGGCCGTCCGGTGTGTAGGGCACCCCGACGATGCGGATCTGATGCGCCCGCAGCAGCGCCTGGAAATTGAAATAGCAGGGATCATCGACCAGCACGGTGTCGCCCGGGCGCAGCAGCATCCGGCAGACCAGATCCAGCGCCTGCGAGCCGGAGCCGGTCAGCAGCACCTGGTCCGGCGGGCAGGCCAGCCCCTGGTCGAACAGCTGGCGGCTGATATGGCGGCGCAGCCCGGCGGCGCCCTTGGAACTGCCGTATTCGGTCAGCACCGCGTCGGGTGCAGCCGCCAGCGCCCGCATCGCCCGGCGCAGGGCGGCAACCGGCATCCAGTCCTCCGGCAGCCAGCCGCAGCCGGGCTTGGCCGCGCCGGTGCCGGAATCAAGCGACTGCCGCGCCACCCACAACGGGTCCACCTCCCGCGCCAGCTGCGGCCCGGTCTCCGACACCGCAAAGGGCTGCGGCTTGGCGGCCACATAGAACCCCGCGCCCCGCCGGGCCTGGATCACGCCTTCGGCGGCCAGCACATCATAGGCCTCGGCCACGGTCGACGGCGACACGCCCAGCTTGGCCGCGCAGCCCCGGACCGACGGCAGCTTGTCCCCCGCCACCAGCGCCCGCGAGGTGATGCGCCGCCGGATGTCATTGATGACCATCATACGGCGGGAAGGCTGCGCCATGGGGGACCTCGCTGTATTGCTCCGCACACCAGTACAGTTCATCAAAACTGTATGGCTTTGTATCTGTCTATTGCATCACCGCGCCCCTAGAAACCCCAAAAGCACAGGAGAGAGACCATGCAGACGACGTTTTCAGGCTGGGGCAGCGGGCTGCTGGGGGTTGTGATCTTCAGCGGCTCGCTGCCCGCAACCCGCGTTGCGGTCGGCATGCTGGACCCGCTGTTCCTGACTTCGGCCCGCGCTGCCATTGCCGCCCTGCTCGGCGCCGCGCTGCTGCTGCTGCTGCGCCAGCCCCTGCCGCGGCGGCAGGACCTGCCCTCGATCGCGGTGACCGCAGCGGGGGTTGTGATCGGCTTTCCGCTGCTGTCCGCGATGGCGCTGCAGCACATCACCGCGGCGCATTCGACGGTCTTCATCGGCCTGCTGCCGCTGGCAACCGCCGTCTTCGGCGTGCTGCGCGGCGGCGAGCGGCCCGGTCCGCTGTTCTGGCTGTTTTCGATCCTCGGCAGCCTGGCGGTGGCGGGCTTTGCCCTGTCGCAGAGCGCGGATGTGTCGCTGACCGGGGATGCGCTGATGCTGGCCGCCGTAATCTTGTGCGGGCTGGGCTACGCCGAGGGCGCGCAGCTGTCGCGGCGGCTTGGCGGCTGGCAGGTGATCTCCTGGGCGCTGGCGCTGGCGCTGCCGGTGATGGCCGCAGCCGCCTTTGCCTTCCGGCCCGCTACCTTGGCCGGTCTGACCCTGCCGGTCTGGATCAGCCTGGGCTACGTCTCGATGTTCTCGATGCTTATCGGCTTTGTGTTCTGGTACCGCGGCCTGGCACTCGGCGGCACCGCCGGGGTCGGGCAGCTGCAGCTGCTGCAGCCGTTTTTCGGCCTGATCCTCGCCGCGGTGCTGCTGTCAGAGCCGGTGGCCCCCGCCATGCTGGGTGCCACCGCCTTTGTGGTGCTCTGCGTCGCCGGGGCCAAGCGGTATGCGTGACGGCCCGCAGGCCGCCCGGCGGGTTACGGCAGCAGCGCCAGCCTTTTGAGGAACAGCGATTTCACCGCCTCCGCATCCACCGTCATGCAGACCTTGACCGGGTCGCGCCCGCTGTCCGGCGCGGCCAGGGTGGCGCCGGAGGTTTCACTCTCGCAGGACACCTCAAGCGCCACATCGCGCATCCCGAACAGCTCCGGGTTGGTGCAGGCGATCACCGCCGCCGGGTCATGCAGCGAGCAGCCGTTCTTGCCCGCGACCTCCAGATAGAACTTGAGGTAGAAATACGACATCTCCTGCAGCATGCCGCCCAGCTCCGGCGACTTGGAGGCAATCGCCTCGAAGTCCTCGGCCAGGCAGAGAATGCGGTGGGTGACGTCCAGACCGACAAACACCACCTTGCTGCCGCCCTTGCAGACCACATCCGCGGCATGCGGATCATGATAGATATTGGCCTCGGCGTGGGGCGTGATATTGCCGCCCTCCTCCAGCGAGCCGCCCATCACCACGATGGACTTCGCGTTCTGGATGAACTCCGGGTCGCGCTGCATCGCCAGCGCGATATTGGTCAGCGGCCCGATCGGGCAGACCACCAGCTCGCCCTTGTGCTCGCGCGCCATGCGGCAGAGGAAATCCGCGGCGTCCTCCTCCAGCGGCTGGCCCTTGGGCTCTGCCGCGGGGAGGTCGCCAAAGCCTTCCTCGCCGTGCACATGGGACGAGGGCTTGAACGGCGGCAGCACCAGCGGCGCAGTGGCACCCGAGGCCACCGGCACGTCCAGATCCGCCGCTTCCAGCAGGCGCAGCGCGTTGCGGGTGGCGGTTGCCGTGGTCACATTGCCGAAGATCGTGGTCAGGCCCAAGAGGTCGATGTCCGGGGCCGCGGCGGCATAGAAGATCGCCATTGCATCGTCGATGCCCGGATCGGTGTCGATAATCAGTTTCACCATCTGTCTGCCTCTTGGCTTACTTGAACTTGTCCATCAGTTTTTCCAGCGGCGAGCGGGTGTCCGGCGCCGGTTCCTCCTTGGGTGCCTTCCCGGCCTTCGCTTCAGCCTTGGGCTTGGTGGTGGAGCTGCGCGGCGGCGCCACCCGCAGGGCAACCGCATTCATGAACTTGCCGCCGTCGCCCCTGGCCAGTTCCGCCGCACCGTCGGAGATGCCCCGCATCAGGTCGTCCAGCCAGCCCTCATCCGCCTTGGGGAAGTCGCGCAGCACATAGCCCGCCACCGCGTCCTTATGGCCCGGATGGCCGATCCCCAGCCGCACCCGCGCGTAGTCGGCGCCGATATGGGAATGGATCGAGCGCAGCCCGTTGTGGCCGGCATGGCCGCCGCCCTGCTTCATGCGCGCCTTGCCCGGCGCCAGGTCCAGCTCGTCATGCAGAACCACCACATCGGCCGGCGTCAGCTTGTAGAACCGCATCGCCTCCCCCACCGACTGGCCGGACAGGTTCATGAAGGTCTGCGGCTTCAGCAGCAGCACCTTCTCGCCGCCAAGATTGCCCTCGCAGATCTGCGCCTGGAACTTGGACTTCCAGGGGCTGAACCCGTGATCGCCGGCGATCTGGTCCAGCGCCATGAAGCCGATGTTATGGCGGTTGCGCTCATATTTCGGGCCAGGATTGCCAAGGCCGACAAAGAGTTTCATGGACGGAGCTCAATCTGCGTTTCAAGGAAACCGAGTGATGCCCTATTTGGCGCCCGGAATCCAGAGCCGCGCGGCTTCAGACATAGCTGCGGCCGGCCGCATAGGGTGCCAGATCGACATTCGGCTGGCGGCCCTCCGCCAGATCCGCGATCAAGCGCCCGGTGATGCCGCCCAGGGTCAGCCCGATGTGCTGATGGCCAAAGGCATAAAGCACCCGCTCCGACTGCGGGCTGCGGCCAATGACCGGCAGCGAGTCCGGCATCGTCGGGCGGTAGCCCAGCCATTCGCTGCCGGGTGCGGGCAGGCCCCCCAGCATCTCCGCCCCCTTGCGCGCGATGTAGGCCAGCCGGCGCATGTTCATGGGCGCATCCAGCGCCGCGATCTCCACCGTGCCGGTCAGCCGCAAACCCTTTGCATGCGGCACCGCGTAAAACCCGGCCTCGCCCCAGCCCACGGGCCGCGTCACCCGGTGCGCCTCGCCTTCATACATCACGTGGTAGCCGCGCTCGGTGCCCAGGGGCAGACGCTCCGCCCCTGCCCCCGCGATCTGCTTGGAGAATGCACCGCTGGCAATCACTGCATGGCCCGCGGTGAGGCTTTGGCCGCCGGCCTGCACTTCCACGCCCGTGCCTGAAACCCTCACCGCGTCAGCCCTGGCGCGCAGGGTGGTGCCGCCCAATTCGGTATAGGTGCGGTGCATCCGGGTGATGAATTCCAGCGGATCGCGCAAATGCCGGGCGGCGTGAAAATGCACCGCGCGCCTGACGGGCAGCCGCAGCCCCGGCTCCATATCCAGCGCTTCCTCCGGATCCACCTCCCGCCAGGGCACGCCCAGGGCGCGGCGGCGCTCCAGCCCGGCGCTGGCGGCCTTCTCCGTCGACCAGACCGACAGCTGGCCGCGCTCCACCACCAGATCCTGCGCGCCCGCGGCCTCAATCAGCGGATTGATCCCGGCGTCGGCGTGCGACAGCAGATCAGCCAGATGACCCGCTATCCGGCGAGAGGCCGCGGGACGGCAGTTGGCCAGGAAAGACAGCATCCAGCCCGGATTGCGCAGCGCGTGGGCATAGGACAGCGACAACGGGCTGTCCTTGGAAAACATCAGGCTGGGCAGCGAGGTCAGCACCGAGGGATCATTGACCGGCAGGCAGGCATAGGTCGCCAGGGTGCAGGCGTTGCCGTAACTGGTGCCTGATCCCGGGTCCTCCGGGTCGATCAGCAGCACCCTGTGGCCGCGCATCTGCGCCCACAGCGCGCAGCTCATCCCCACGGCCCCTGCGCCTGCAATGGCAATATCGTAATCCGCCATGCCCGTTCCTCCCAATCCTCAGGCGGAACTGGGGCAGCGGCGCGGGCAAAAGTCAATCACCGGAAAACGGCCTGCCGCACTAAAAAAACGGGCCCCCGGATGGGAGCCCGCAAAACCGTTGCCCGAGGGGCGTGGGTCTTATTCTTCAGCAGCTGCTTCCACTGCTTCGCCTTCTTCGCCTTCACCTTCTTCGTCATCGGAAGAGGACAGGCCGCCGGGCGACGCAATGTTGGCAATCACGAAGTCGCGGTCGATGGTCGGCTTGGTGCCTTTCGGCAGCTCGATCGACGAGATGGTGACAACGTCGCCGATGTTCAGGCCGGCCATGTCGACAACCAGCTTCTCGGGGATGTCGCCGGCGGTCACAACCAGCTCAACCTCGGGGCGGGTCACGTTCAGCATGCCGCCCTTCTTGATGCCGGGGGCCTGGTCTTCGTTGATGAACTCAACCGGGATGAACAGGTTGATCTTCGAGGTCCGGCGCAGGCGCATCAGGTCGAGGTGGGTCGGCAGGTCCTTCACCACATCGCGCTGAACGTCGCGGCAGATCACGCGCACGTCGTCATGGCCTTCCACTTTCAGGTTCCACAGGGTGGACTTGAACTGGCCGGCTTTCAGCTTTTTCAGCAGTTCGTTGAACGGGATCTGGATCGCGACCGGATCCACGTCGCCGCCATAAACCACACCCGGAACCATGCCTGCGCGGCGCGCAGCGCGAGCGGCGCCCTTGCCCGTCCCCGCACGTTCCTGGGCTACGAGATCAGGAATCTCTTTTGCCATCTTAATTCTCCAATATGACTGCCGGGGTGCCTCCAAGGCTGTCACCCCGCGTGAAGCCGTGCCTATAGACCCGTTCAGCCGGTTTGGAAAGGGGTTTCGTGCCGCCGCAGCCCTTGCAGGCAGGGCTGCGGCCGCATTTCGTGGTGCTCAGATCGACTTCAGGTACTCCAGCAGCGCCTTTTTGTCCGCTTCTGACAGGCTGGTGCCGTAATCATGGCCGCAGCGGCTATTGCCCGAATCAAGCTGATCGCAGCCGGTGGTCTCGATCACGTGGTCAAAGGCGGTCTGCTCCGCTGCCATGCCCACCGCCTCGATATCGTAGTTCGGGCCGGGTTTGAAGGCCGCCGGGCGGTCTTCGGGCGCGGTCAGCAGGTCGCGCAGCGTCGGCACCGATCCGTTGTGCAGATAAGGCGCCGCAGCCCAGATACCGTCCAGCACCCGCGCCTCGTATTTGCAGCCCGGTTCCGCCGCGGAATTCAGCATTCCTGCATTATCGCCGGTGGGGAAGGCTTTGCGCAGATCCTCGAACTGCGACAGCGCCTTGCGGTCGTCGGCGTTGCCCGGCGTCGCCTCCGCCGCCTTGGCGGTCTTGACGAAATCCTCGCCGAAGGCGCCCAGCGAATGCTGCACGATGGCGCCGATCACCGACACCGCCAGCACGTCGAACGCCTTGGCCTCCGTGCCCAGCGTGGTGCCGGTCAGCGGGATCGACGCGCCGTCCAGCACCCCGGTTTTCACCATGCGCGTCAGCACCCCGCATTCCCGCGTGTCGGTGCCCGCATCCAGGATCGGCGTCTCCCATGTGGTGTGGAAGATCGAGCGGAACTTGCCCTTCTTCTTGCCGTGGCAGGACACGCAGCCGCCCTCGGCTGCGGTACGGTTGAACACCGCCTCGCCTGCCGCCGCCAGATCATGGTCCAGCTCCCACGGCCACTGCGGCGCGCCGATGTCCCAGATCCATTGCTCCAGCTCTTTCAGCCCGTCCCAGTTGGCCGAGTTCCGCGAGATGTAATCGCGGTTGAACAGCAGCCCGGCCTGCGGCTGCGGGCGGAAATCGGCAAAGACGCCGTAAACCTCGCCCAGATTGCGCGACAGGCCCAGCAGGTCGTTGCCGTTGGCGGAGAACCCCGGCCATTGGGTGAAATCCTGCCGCGCAGCGTTCCACAGGAACGGGTAGCGGGTCGGCGCATCCGCCACCGCGATGTTTTCCGGGATCAGGTAATCGTCGGAGGCCTCACCGATATCCAGCCCCGCCAGGCGGTTGAAGATCATCGACACCGCATCCAGCCGCGCAGGTCCCCAGGCCGGGTCCGGCAGCGAGCGGTCAATCAGGGTGTGGAACCGGTTGCTCCAGACCTCAACCTGCTCCTTCAGCGCGTTGCGTTCAGAAACTGACCCGCCGCTGACCAGCACCTTGTCCGCAAAAGTGTCAAAGGCGCCTGCATCCGCCAGCACCGCCAGCACGGCCTCGTCCAGATCCTTCAGGAAGCTTTGGAAGTCGACGATGCCGGGGCCGCCGTCGATCCGGTAGGCGGTGCCGCTGACCTCGATCTGGCGGGTGTGGCAGGCGGAACAGGTCACCCCCACCGCCGTATCCGCGCCGCTGCCATTGGTGGTGAAGCCCGCGGGCAGGTCCGCGTCCTGCCGCCCGGCCATCGGCAGGTAGCCGTAGCGCGCCAGCGCATCATGCAGGAACGCCTCGCCGTCCGGCAGGGTCAGCGCCCGCATCCAGCTGATGGGCATGATGCGGGCGCCCTGGTCCTGGGTATAGAACTGCTGGCGCAGGCCGGGCGTCCAGTCGCTGCCCTGGTTGACATAAACCGTCTGCGCCGCCGCCGGCGCCGCCATCGCTGCCGCGCCGATCGCGCAGGTTGCCAGGAACGTCCTCATCAAATCCTCCCGATACCAAATCTCACAACCAAAGGTTGCGCGCATACGGGAGGCTTGGACAGCAAAAACTCTGTTCGTTTGTCTTTATTTCGCTGGCTTCACGCTTGCCAGCGGCCGCCGAAATCCTCCGGGATCAGCAGGTTATGGCGCCCCAGGCCCTCGACAGAGCGCTCGCCGCACAGCGCCATGGTGGTGTCCAGCTCCTTGCGGATCACCTCCAGCGCCGCGGTGACGCCCTGCTGCCCCATGGCACCGAGGCCATAGACAAAGGCGCGGCCGATCATGGTGCCCTTGGCGCCCAGCGCCAGCGCCTTCAGCACGTCCTGGCCGGAGCGGATGCCGCTGTCCAGATGCACCTCGACGTCGCTGCCCACCGCATCCATGATCTCCGGCAGCATCCGAATTGAGCTCAGCGCCCCGTCCAGCTGCCGCCCGCCGTGGTTCGACACCACGATGGCATCGGCGCCCAGCTTGGCCGCCATTTTGGCGTCCTCGGCGTCCAGGATCCCCTTCAGGATCACCTTGCCACCCCACATCTCCATCAGCTTTTCGACCTTGCCCCAGTCCAGCGCCGGGTCGAACTGCTCTGCAGTCCAGGCGCCCAGCTGCGAGGTGTCGGAGACCCCCTGCACGTGGCCGACGATATTGCCGAAATTGCGCCGCTTGGCCCCCAGCATCTGCAGGCCCCAGGTCCATTTGGTCATCAGGTTGGCAATGGTGGCGGGTGTCAGCTTCGGCGGGGCGGACAGGCCGTTTTTCAGGTCCTTGTGGCGCTGGCCCAGGATCTGCAAGTCCAGCGTGATCACCAGCGCCGAGCATTTGGCATCCTTGGCCCGCTGGATCAGGCGGCGGATGTAGTCTTCGTCCTTCATCGTATAGAGCTGGAACCAGAACGGCTTACCGGTCGCCTCCGCCACTTCCTCGATCGAGTTGATCGACATGGTGGACAGGGTGAAGGGCACGCCGAATTCCTCCGCCGCGCGGGCCGCCTTGATCTCGCCGTCGGCGTGCTGCATCCCGGTCAGCCCCACCGGCGCCAGCGCCACCGGCATCGCCACGTCCTGGCCGATCATCCGGGTCGCCGTGGTGCGCCCGGTCATGTCCACCGCCACCCGCTGGCGCAGGCGGATCTGCTCGAAGTCCGAGGTGTTCTCGCGGAAGGTCTGTTCGGTCCAGCTGCCGCTTTCGGCATAGTCATAGAACATCCGCGGCACACGGCGTTCATAGATGCGCTTCAGGTCGTTGATATTGGTAATCACCGGCACCGGACTCTCTCCCGCTTTAATTTGGTAAAGTTTCTTTACCAATTCAAAACAGCAAAAGCAACGCCCCGTTTGCCGCACCCCTGGAAACGCAAAAACCGCGCCCGGAGGCGCGGCTTTTCAATCCTGACTGTGTAAGAGCGTCAGCCCTTGTGGGCGCCGTCCGCGAGGGATTTCACAAACGCCAGCACCTCGGCCGGGGATTTGCCGGCGCCGATCTGGCTGACGATGGCACTGCCCACCACCGCACCGTCGGAGATCGAGGCGATGTTCTGCGCCTTCTCCGGCGTATTGATGCCAAAGCCCACGATGACCGGCAGATCGGTGGCCGCCTTGATCCGGGCGACCTCGGGGCCGACGTCGCCGGCCTCGGCCTCGGCGGCGCCGGTGATGCCGGTGATCGACACGTAGTAGACAAAGCCAGAGGTGTTCTGCAGCACCTTGGGCAGGCGCGCGTCGTCGGTGGTGGGGGTGGCCAGGCGGATGAAGTTCAGCCCCGCCTTCTGTGCCGGGATGCACAGCTCGTCATCCTCTTCCGGCGGCAGGTCCACCACGATCAGCCCGTCGATGCCCGCAGCCTTGGCGTCTTCCAGGAACTTGTCCACGCCGCGGTTGTAGATCGGGTTGTAGTAGCCCATCAGCACGATCGGGGTGGTGTCGTCGCCCTTGCGGAAGTCAGCAGCCAGCTGCAGCGTCTTTTCCAGGGTCATGCCGCCGTCCAGCGCGCGCTGGCCGGCCAGCTGGATGGTCGGGCCGTCGGCCATCGGATCGGTGAACGGCAGGCCCAGCTCGATGATGTCGACGCCGGCGGCCGGCAGCCCCTTCACCACCTCCAGCGAGGTCTCGTAGTCGGGGTCGCCCGCCATCACATAGGTGACAAAGGCTTTCTTGCCGGCGGCGTTCAGTTCGGCGAATTTGGCATCGATACGGGTCATGGGCGGGCCTTTTGAAATCTGTCCGCCCCGGTGTGCCGAATGTTGCGCGGGAAATCAATCCCGCGCAGTTTTGCGGCCCGGCTCAGCCGCCCAACGGAATATGCCAGCGCAGGGTCAGCGAGTTCACGCCCGGGTTCTCATCCGCAGTGGAGGCGTTGGACTTGTGGCTGAACGCCAGCGACACCGCCTTGCCGTTGTGGAACCGTTTGCCCACCGCCAGCAGGCTGCGGATTTCGAAGGCGGAGCCCAGATCATTCTCCCGCGAGCTCTCGTGATAGGCCCCCGGCATCACGCTGGTCTCGATGAACCAGTCGTTGTTCAGGTCGATCACGCCGCTGATGCCGACACCGGCAAAAATGTCGCCCGCATCCTGCACCTCCAGCGTGGCGCCGAACCGCGCCGACAGCCGGCCGCGCTCATGAAACGGCGCATGCAGGTAGTCCACCGAGAAAATCGCCCCGTCGTCGGCGGTCTCGCGGTGGTAGTCGGAATAGCCCAGACCCAGCGCCAGTTCCTGCGACGCAGCAGGCAGTGCCATGGCTGCCGAAACCGCGGCCGCCAGAATTACCGTCTTCTTCATTTTTCGCCCCTCGAAAAAATAATGACTTTTGGCCAAGCTTTTTCAGCTCTCTTCTAAAACTCCCTGAATCTTTGCCAAGGGCGTTATGGAAAATCAGTGTGCATACTGTCTGTGAAGCGGCACACAGATGGCGACTGTGGCAGTTCTGCCATCCACACATGGCTTGCACGGGACCCCAATGCTGCCTAGAAGCAGCTCCCAAATGGCATCAGGAGGCCGCAATGGGCTTTAAAATGGGAATCGTCGGCCTGCCCAACGTGGGCAAATCGACGCTGTTCAACGCGCTGACCAAAACCGCCTCGGCGCAGGCGGCCAACTTTCCGTTCTGCACCATCGAACCCAACGTGGGTGAGGTCGGCGTGCCGGACGCGCGGCTGGACAAGCTGGCGGCAATTGCCGGCTCCAAGCAGATCATCCCGACCCGGATGACTTTCGTCGACATCGCGGGCCTGGTGAAAGGCGCCTCCAAGGGCGAAGGACTGGGCAACCAGTTCCTGGCCAACATCCGCGAAACCGATGCGATTGCCCATGTGCTGCGCTGCTTTGAAGACGGCGACGTGACCCATGTGGACGGCCGCGTCGATCCGGTCACGGACGCCGAGGTGATCGAGACCGAGCTGATGCTGGCCGACCTCGAAAGCATCGAGAAGCGCCGCGCCAACCTGGTGCGCAAGCTGAAGGGCAACGACAAGGAAGCCCAGCAGCAGGACCGCTTGCTGGCCGCCGCGCAGGCGATGCTGGAAGACGGCAAGCCTGCCCGCCTGGTCGAGGTCGACGCCGAGGACGCCAAGGCCTGGAAGATGCTGCAACTGCTGACCACCAAGCCGGTCCTGTACGTGTGCAACGTGGGCGAGTCGGAATCGGTCGAGGGCAACGCCCACTCCGCCAAGGTCGCCGAAATGGCCGCGGCGCAGGGCAACAGCCATGTGATCATCTCTGCCCAGATCGAGGAAGAGATCAGCCAGCTGGAAGCCGAAGAAGCCCAAATGTTCCTGGAGGAAATGGGTCTGGAGGAGGCTGGTTTGGACCGGCTGATCCGCGCAGGCTATGAGCTGCTTCACCTGGAAACATACTTTACAGTCGGCCCCAAGGAAGCACGCGCCTGGACCATCCGCACAGGCACCGCAGCGCCGCAGGCGGCGGGTGTTATCCACGGCGATTTCGAGAAGGGCTTCATCCGGGCCGAAACCATCGCCTATGACGATTTCATCGCCTGCAACGGCGAACAGGGCGCCAAGGAAGCCGGCAAGATGCGGGCCGAAGGCAAAAGCTATGTCGTCAAGGACGGCGACGTGCTGCACTTCCTGTTCAACACCTGATCCGCATTCCGGTGAGTTTCTAAGCCGCCCGTCAGCCCCGCTGGCGGGCGGTTTGCGTTTGACAGCCCCGCCCCCGCTGCCGGAAATACCGGGACGGGCGGCAGTTTCGCCCTATCATTACACTCAACCGTATCAGGGACGGGGCACCCCATGAACAAAGACGACAGCATCAACGTACTGGGCGGCCCGCTTGCGCCCTGCTCCACCGCGCCGGTGACCGGGTTCTTCCGCGACGGCCATTGCAACACCTGCGCCGAGGATCAGGGCAGCCACACGGTCTGCGTGGTGACCACGGCGGAGTTTCTGGCATTTTCCAAATATGTCGGCAACGACCTGTCGACGCCGCGTCCCGAGTTCAGCTTTACGGGCCTGCAGCCCGGCGACCGCTGGTGCCTGTGCGCCGCCCGCTTCCTGCAGGCCGCGGACGAGGGCTGCGCGCCCAAGGTCCTGCTGGAGGCCACCCACATGCGCGCGCTCGACATCGTGCCGCTGAGCGTGCTGCAAAGCTACGCCGCCGACCCGGCCTGAGGCCGCCCGCAGAAGGGCTGCAACAAAAAAGGCGCCCCCCGCGGGGCGCCTGTTCGTTTGTCCTGCGTGTCCGCTCACTCCTCGAAGGTGCGGCCTTCCTCGGTGTCGGACATGTCGAAACCCAGGTGCTTGGCGACGGTGAACACGTCCTTGTCGCCGCGGCCGCACATGTTCATCACGATGATGTGGTCCTTGGGCAGCTCCGGCGCGATCTTCATCACGTGGGCCAGCGCGTGGCTGGGTTCCAGCGCCGGGATGATGCCCTCGGTGCGGCAGCTGACCTGGAAGGCCTCCAGCGCTTCCTTGTCGGTGATCGAGACATATTGCGCACGCCCCGTGTCATGCAGCCAGGAATGCTCCGGCCCGATGCCCGGGTAATCGAGGCCCGCGGAGATTGAGAAGCCCTCCTGGATCTGGCCGTCCTCGTCCTGCAGCAGGTAGGTGCGGTTGCCGTGCAGCACGCCGGGGCGGCCGCCGGTGAGGGATGCGCAGTGCTGCATCCGGTCATCCACGCCCTTACCGCCTGCCTCGACGCCGATGATGTTCACCGAGGCATCGTCCAGGAACGGGTAAAACAGGCCGATGGCATTGGAGCCGCCGCCGATCGCGGCAATCACGGTGTCCGGCAGGCGGCCTTCGCCTTCCTGCTCGGCCAGCTGCCAGCGGACTTCCTTGCCGATGATCGACTGGAAATCACGCACCATCGCCGGGTACGGGTGCGGGCCCGCGGCGGTGCCGATGCAATAGAAGGTGTCGCGCACGTTGGTGACCCAATCACGCAGCGCATCGTTCATCGCGTCCTTCAGGGTGCCGCGGCCGGAAGTGACCGGGATCACCTCGGCGCCCAGCAGGCGCATGCGGAACACGTTCGGCGCCTGCCGCTTCACGTCGTGGGCGCCCATGTAGACGATGCACTTGAGGCCGAACTTGGCGCAGACGGTGGCGGTGGCCACGCCGTGCTGGCCGGCCCCGGTTTCGGCGATGATGCGGGTCTTGCCCATGCGGCGCGCCAGCAGGATCTGGCCCAGCACATTGTTCACCTTATGCGCGCCGGTGTGGTTCAGCTCGTCGCGCTTCATGTAGATCTTGGCGCCGCCCAGTTCCGCCGTCAGGCGCTCCGCGTGATAGAGCGGGCTGGGGCGGCCGACATAGTGCTTCCACAGGGCGTCCATCTCGGCCCAGAAGGAGGGGTCGTCCTTGGCCTTGTTGTATTCTTCCTCAAGGCTCAGGATCAGCGGCATCAGGGTTTCGGACACGAAACGCCCGCCGAAGATGCCGAAACGGCCGTTTTCGTCCGGACCGTTCATGAAGCTGTTGAAAAGATCGTCGGCCATGGTTCTTCCCTCACTTTCGCAGCGCCCGCCATGACTATAGCGCGGCAGCGCCATGGTAAAGGGAGATTGCGCAACCGGTTTGATCCGGCCAAGGCCCCTACCCTGCCGGTGTGTTCCTGTCTTGCTATGGTCTGCTGCCTGTCCTTCAGGCTGGAAGATGCAGATTGGCGGCGCCGCCAAGGGGCGGAGGCGGGACGGGAGGGTTGCTCCCGCACGCTGAACGTTGTCTCTGCGCGCCCTTGCCAAAGGGCCCTGTTCCTGGGTGCCGGGGGTGTCAGGCCCGGGGGGTGACCGCGATCAGGGGAGAGCATGGCATATGCGGTTTAAGATGCGGTGACAGGGGCGTACGCAGGGCACGCAACACCCCGGCCGGTGCGCCTTGGAGCAGCAGCTGCGTAGTGAGTATTTATGCAAAGAAGAAGAAACAGGATGCCGCTTCTTCTTTGTCCAAATACTCAAATCCCGCACTGTGCAAGCCAGGCTTAAGGGGACGGCGGTGCGAGCCGTCAGCCGCGGGCGGCGTGGGCCGCCTTGGTGAAGGCGTCGATCAGGCCCGCATCCTTTTCGCCCGGCGCGCTTTCGACGCCGGAGGACACATCGACCTGCCGGGCGCCGGTCATGCGGATGGCTTCACCCACGTTTTCCGGCGTCAGCCCGCCAGCCAGCATCCAAGGCTTTCGCCAGTATTTCCGCCCCGCCAGCAGCCGCCAGTCGAAGGCGAGGCCGTTGCCACCGGGCAGTTCTGCCTCCTTGGGCGGCTTGGCGTCGATCAAGAGCTGGTCGGCCACCTGTTCATAAAGCGCGATCTGCGGCACGTCCGACGCATCGGCGATGCCCACCGCCTTCATCACCGGCAGGCCGTAGCGGGCGCGCACCTCGGCCACCCGCTCCGGGCTTTCCTTGCCATGGAGCTGCAGCATGTCGAGCGGCACCGCGCCGGTGATTGCGTCCAGATCATCGTCGGAGGCATTCACCGTCAGCGCCACCTTGCACAGGCCAATTGGAGCCTCGATGGCCAGCGCGGCGGCCTGGGCGATGGAGACGTTGCGCGGCGATTTCGGGAAGAAAACAAAACCCGCATAGGCCGCCCCGGCCGCGGCAACGGCTGCCACATCCTGCGGCGTGCTGAGCCCGCAGATCTTGACCCGGATGTCACTCATGGCTGGCTCAGTTCGCGTCTTCGAGAAGCGCCAGGACCTCGTCCTTGCCTTCGTTCTTCTGCTTCTTGAGGCGGGTCACCTCGCGGTTCAGCTTGCGCGCCTCGCGGGCCTTCTGGGCGGCCTCGCTGCGGTGCTTGTGCTCGCGCAGCCATTCCCACAGGAAGCCGATCACCAGCCCAGCGCCAACCCCGCCCAGCACCACCACAAAGAGCGGCAGCGAGATGCTGTAGTTGAAGCCGAACAGCTCCGCCAATGCCGCAGGCATCAGTTTCAGCTCAACCACCGTGCTGTTGGCCAGACAGACGGACACCAGCACAACGGCCAGTGCCCCAAGAACCGCGTAGCGAATGTAACGCATCAGGCTTTCCCGTTCAGGCGGTCCCTCAAGAGTTTACCCGTCTTGAAGAACGGCACATGTTTTTCCTCGACATTGACCGTCTCGCCGGTGCGGGGATTGCGGCCGACGCGCGCGTCCCGCTTTTTGACCGAAAAGGCGCCGAAGCCGCGCAGTTCGACCCGGTCGCCGCGCGCCATGGCATCGGTCACTTCCTCGAACACCGTGTTCACGATCCTCTCTACATCCCGCTGATACAGGTGCGGGTTTTCGTCTGCAATCTTCTGAATCAACTCAGAGCGGATCATGTTCTTTTTCCTCCCAGGATGCCGGTATGTTCTGGCTATTATTCTGAGAGTATAGGAAAAATTCGCGCGCGGGGGAACAAAATGCCGCAGGTTTGACGGCCAAATCGGCGGCTCTTCACCACCTTTTCAGGCTGCAAGGGCCCAATCCAGGGCGGCAAGGCGCCGCCGCAGCGCGGCATCGGCGCCGGTGCGCCGGCCAGGCCCCGCTTGATTCGCGGCGGCCGCGGCCTGCTGCCTTCAGTGCCCTGAAACCGGCATCTCACGAGGCCGGGCGCGCCGGATGCGGCATGCCGGGCGGGCAGATGCCGCATATGAAACTATATTTCCGCAAAGTAAAACTTTTTTATTGTAAAGCGCCCCGCATCGCTCATCCTTCCGGTAACCAGCCGCGTCAGAAGAGCTGACCGGATCTGGTCCCAATCGAACCGGCGCGCCCGCTCTTTGGCGGCAACGGGCGCCGGCCTGTCAAAGCTGGTGGCAAACAACCGGCAGGACGGCAAACCAACTTGGAGAGAACTAATAATGCCATTGGACATGAGCACGATACATGTACAGCAAGTCACCCTGAATTCCCTGGTGCAGAACATACTGTATGCATCGGGTATCGTCGGGGCCATCCTGGTCGTCGTCGGCCTGCTGCTGATCGACGCGGGCACCGCGCGGCGGCGGAACCTGTTCAACTCGACCATCGAGAAGACGCTGGGGTTCTTCCTCGGCTTTGCCACTTATTACGTCATCGGTTTCGGCCTGTGGGCTGGGCAGTATTACATCATGGAAGGCGCGACCATGATGGATTCAATCAAGGACTGGTGGCTGGGCGGCGCCATGACAAACGCCCTGGCGCATCATACCGACCCGGCGACCTTCCCGGGGCTGAACACCTTCCAGATCTTCATCTTCTTCCTGGCGGTGTTTGCGGGCATCATCAACATCCTGCTGCACTTCGCGGTGTCGGAGCGGATGAAGGCCTCGGCCTATTTCATCACCTGCATCGTGGCTGCTGTGGTGTCCTCCGCGCTGAGCTGGGCGACCTGGGGCTCTGTCGGGCCGCTGACCAATGCCGGTTTCCACGACTTCTTCGGCGTCGGTTTTGTCTACCTGTTCCCGGCAGGCATGGCGCTGGTGTTCACCCCCAAGCTGGGCGCCCGCCCCGGCATGATGGCGCCGCATCCGCGGATCTCGGCCTATCTGGCGCCGAGCATCGGCCTGTGCGCGCCGGGCCTGCTGCTGATCTTTGCCGGCCTGCCGATGGTGATCCTGTCCTGCCTGTTCTTCTTTGACCCCGAGGCGCTGGCGGTCAGCGTCACCATGGCCGACACCAGCGTCGGCATCGCCATCAACAACTACGCCATGGTCTGGGCAGGCGGCGCCATCACCGGACTGCTGATCGCCTATGCCACCGGCAAATACGCCTATACCCTGCTGGGGCCGCTGGCGGGCTATGTCGCAGGCGCATCCGGCTTTGATGTCTACCTGCCCTGGCAGGCCTTCATCGTCGGCCTGGTGGCGCCGTTTGCAGCCTATGCGGTCTATGAGTTCACCCTGAAGCGCGGCATCGACGAGCACAAGCTGTTCCCGCTGTTCCTGGGCTGCGGCACCCTGGGCATGGTGCTGCTGGGCCTGTTCAAGGCCGGCACCCCGCGCGGCGGCTACTTCGGGATCGAGGAAGGCGCCTATGCGTTCCAGCACGGTGAAATCTCGCTGGTGATGCAGCTGGTGGGCACTGCCGCCTGCATCGGCACCGGAGTGGTCACGGCGCTGATCCTGGCCTTCATCCTGGAGCGGACGGTCGGCCTGAAAGTCTCCGAGGACGATCAGATCGACGGGCTGGACGGCAAGAACTGGGACCTGGAGCCGGATGTTGTAACCCACGCGGACAGCACCCAGCACGCCGCCTGATCCCGCACATGATGCGAAAGGCCCCGGCAACCGCCGGGGCCTTTTTTCGTGTCCGCAGGCCTGAAATCCCGAGAATCGGCTATAGTTGACCTCATCAACATAGAGGAGACGACCATGCTGTACCCGCTTGCCACCCTTGAGGCTGATAAACTGGACGCGATCAAGAGCCTCGAAAAGGACATCGGCAGCCCGGTGGTGGCACTGGCCGGTGTCGAAGCGGATACCGCCGCCCTGCCCGAGGATCAGCTGAAGAAGCTGCAGGAGCTGGAAGAGGAACTGGGCGTCGTGCTGGTGGCGGTTCGGCCGAACTAGGCGGCCGGAACGGGTCCGCCAGTTCTCCGGTCAGATATTTTACTTGGGCCATGCCGCGGCCGGGCTGGGACAAACGGGCACAGCACTGCGCGGCACAAGGTGAGACTGTCGGCGAATGCCGGCCAGGCTCTGCGGCGGCTGCCAACCGCTGGCAATTGACACGCGCATTGCGGGTCAAAATGCAATTGCCGTTTCCCGGCAATTTGGAGTTTCGCCCGGTTTTGTTATTTTTTAGGGCTGAACGGCAGAATTTCAGGCAGATTTCCCCCGGATTTGAGCCTGGATTTCTCCGCCAAACCGTCTGCAGGGACTATGGCAAGAATGTGTCACTGACTCGCAAACAACGTCCGAAACTTCCAAAAACTTGGCTACAACCCCAACATGTTGAAGGCTGAACCACACAGGTAATCAATATCTTGAGGGCTGGAGGCAGCATGACCAAACAAGAGGCTTCACCTTTCGGATTTCACGGAAATGAAAGGCCGCTTGCTCCGGCGAAGCTAGCGCTTTTAGCTGCGATTGCCGCCATCGGCAGCACCGCAAATGGTGAGGAATACATAGAGCCGGAGATGCCCGGCGTTCAGGTTGCAAACGCATTCGAAGAAGGCGCCCGCGCAATGATGTGCGAAAAGGTTGGCTTCTTGTCTTTTGTCTGGGCAATTGATCAGGAATTGAAATCGCCCCAATTTCCGGATGCCAGCGTCCAGTACAGCGACAGCTTGATCGCCGTGACCCGCGACCGCAGCATCAACGGCATTTCGATTCCCCAATCCGAATTCCTGTGGCGCGAAGCCCCGCGGAAATGGAAATACTCCGGCTTCAACGGCATAGAGCCGGTGACCGATTCCTGCACCGACATCACCGCGGAGATCGCAGCATCCTTCATGGGTTTCGCCGAGGCCGCCTCTTGGGGCTTGCCCGATTTTGAACAGCGCGCCGTATTGTTTGATGCGCTGGAGGACGACCTGCGCACCAGGCTCGAACTGGCCCAGATCGAGCGCGACGAGGCCAAACAGAAACTGGTTGCCCTGCGCGATGATTACTCAGGCCTGGAAACAGAGCTTTCACTGGCCAGAATGGCAGTGTGCGAGATCAGCAGCCGCACACAGGAAATGCTGGTGAATGCGTCGGCCGTCAGCGCGCCGGCGGGCCTTGAGGAGTTCTCGCACAATGCCGCAAGGCTCTTCGGCGGCGAGGATTGCAACGAGACGATCGAAGAGAACATCGAAGAAAAAATCGAAAACGCAGTGTTTGTCAGCACCGGGATGGCACCCCCGAAATAGGCCGGTTTCTGCGGCTCAGGCGCGGCGGCGCGCGCCGCCCTGCACCTCACCGGATCCCCCGGGGATTTCCCCTCCAGACAAACAAAAAGCCCCGCAGTTGCCTGCGGGGCTTTCCGTTTTCGAGCCGTGAGGCCGGGGACTTATCAGTCGCCCGACTTCAGTGCGGCGCCCAGGATGTCGCCCAGCGATGCGCCGGAGTCCGAGGAGCCATACTGTTCCACTGCTTCTTTCTCTTCCGCGATCTCGCGCGCCTTGATGGACAGGCCCAGGCGGCGGGTCTTGGAGTCGACGTTGGTGACGCGCACGTCGACCTTGTCGCCAACCGAGAAACGCTCGGGGCGCTGGTCGGCACGGTCGCGGGACAGGTCGGAGCGGCGGATGAAGGACTTCATGCCTTCGTATTCCACTTCGATGCCGCCGTCTTCGATCGCGGTCACTTCCACGGTGATCACGGAGCCGCGCTTCACGCCGCCCACGGCTTCGGCGAACTTGTCGCCGCCCAGGGCTTTGATCGACAGCGAGATACGCTCTTTCTCGACGTCCACTTCGGAGACAACGGCCTGAACCACGTCGCCTTTGCGGTAGTTCTGGATCGCATCTTCGCCGCGCTCGTCCCAGGACAGGTCGGACAGGTGAACCATGCCGTCGATGTCGCCGTCGAGGCCGATGAACAGACCGAATTCGGTGATGTTCTTGACTTCGCCTTCGACCTGGGTGCCTTCCGGGTGGGTCTCAGCAAAGACTTCCCACGGGTTGCGCATGGTCTGCTTGAGGCCCAGGGACACGCGGCGCTTGGCACCGTCGATTTCCAGAACCATGACGTCGACTTCCTGGGAAGTGGAGACGATTTTGCCCGGGTGGACGTTTTTCTTGGTCCAGGACATTTCGGAGACGTGAACCAGACCTTCGACGCCCGGCTCCAGCTCAACAAATGCACCGTAATCGGTGATGTTGGTGACGCGGCCCTTGTGCACGGAGGACAGCGGGTACTTGGCGCCAACCAGATCCCACGGATCTTCCTGCAGCTGCTTCATGCCCAGGGAGATGCGGTGGGTCTCTTTGTTGATCTTGATGACCTGAACCTTGACGGTTTCGCCGATCGACAGGATCTCGGAGGGGTGGTTCACACGGCGCCATGCCATGTCGGTGACGTGCAGCAGGCCGTCAACGCCGCCCAGGTCAACAAACGCACCGTATTCGGTGATGTTCTTGACGACACCGTCGACTGCCTGGCCTTCGGACAGGTTGCCGATGACTTCGGCGCGCTGCTCGGCGCGGGACTCTTCGAGGATCGCGCGGCGGGAGACAACGATGTTGCCGCGGCGGCGGTCCATCTTCAGGATCTGGAACGGCTGCTTCAGACCCATCAGCGGGCCGGCGTCGCGCACGGGGCGCACGTCAACCTGCGAGCCGGGCAGGAAGGCAACAGCGCCGCCCAGGTCGACGGTGAAGCCGCCTTTGACGCGGCCGAAGATCGCGCCTTCGACGCGCTGATCGTCTGCGTAGGCTTTTTCCAGGCGGTCCCAGGCTTCTTCGCGGCGGGCCATCTCGCGGGAGATGACAGCTTCGCCACGGGCGTTTTCAGCGGCGCGCAGGAAGACTTCCACTTCGTCGCCGACTGCGATTTCAGCCGCTTCGCCGGGGTTTGCGAATTCTTTCAGATCAACGCGGCCTTCCATTTTGTAGCCGACGTCGATAATGGCCTGGCCGGCTTCGATTGCCAGCACTTTGCCTTTGACAACCGAACCTTCGTCCGGGGTGTCCATTTCGAAGCTTTCGTTCAGGAGGGCTTCGAATTCCTCCATCGATGCGTTTTGAGCCATGAGGTCTCAGGTTTCCTTTACTAAGTGTTTCTGGCCATGCGGTTGTCTCCGCCGGTCTTGGTTAAGCCAGTCCAGATCGTGGCCCGGCGCATATCTGATCAAACAAACACAAAGGGCCGAGGTGTTCCTCAGCCCTGCTCAGATATGCCGCCCGGACGTTCGCCGCCCATGTTCTGACAGCGCGCGATATAGGCGGATTCCCGGATGCGCGCAAGGGAAAAGCCCTGCGGGGCAAGGGTAAGACGCATTTGGGCGGCTGCACATGCCGGTTTGCCCTGGCGGCCAGCCCGGCGCGCCTGCCCTGCCGGGGTCAGGGTGCCTTGGAGCGGTACTCCTGTTCCAGCAGGACGACACCCACCAGGACATAGTCGGCCGTCGTGCCCTCCCCGCGCAGCGGCAGGTAGACTTCGGTGGTGCTCCGGTACTCCGGCAGCGGGCCGACATAGGGCAGCGAGATCAGCAGCGGGCGGGGGTTGGCGGCCAGTTCGGCAAAGCAGCTCCACATCATGGAGCCGGGGCCGAAGCCGGGATGTTCCGTAAGCCGGGTGCCGGCGAACTTGCTGCTCAGCGTGTTGATGATCTTGTTGCGCACATAGAGGGCCTTGAAATCGCAGGCCTCCCCGGCCTGGGTCCGTTCGATTTCAAAGACCGACAGGATATTCGGCATCGTGGCGGGATAGGGCAGGCCCAATTTGGAAAGCCGCGGGAACGCATCCGCCCCGGACGCGCTTTTCCACAGAAAGAAAAGGGATTTCAGCGCCGGATCCAAGTCACCCACGGAAAAGTCGGCAGTAAACATATAAACAACACCCTCCCCGTGGCACAATCACAGCGAGCGGCACTGGCACCAGACTGCATTTGCCCGGCGAAAACAGTGCTGCCTTTCCAATGTAGCGCAAAAACAGTGTATTAAAGGTTTCCGCGGGGGAATTTTCTGCCGGTAAAACGGAAAGCCGGCGGCAGGCCGCGTAACGGGCCGCCTGCCGCCGGGGTCAGAAATATCAGGCGATTTCGGTCACGATGGTGTCGCGGGATTTGCGCACTTTCTTCATCGGCAGCAGCCAGTCGCCCTCTTCAGCGCGGTAGCCGAGCGGCAGCAGGACGACGGAGCGCAGACCCTTGTCCTTGAGGCCAAGAATTTCGTCGATCTTTTCGGGCGTGAAGCCCTCCATCGGGGTGCTGTCCACTTCCAGCTCAGCCGCGGCGGCCAGCGCAAAGCCCAGTGCGATGTAGGCCTGGCGGGCGGCGTGGTCGTGGTTGGTGCGCTCCTCGCGCGGCAGGTAGGTCGCCTTAAGATTGTCGTAATACTGGTTCAGCATCGGGATCTCGCCGCGCTCTTCGGTCATCTGGCGGGTGACGGCGTCGATCCGGTCCTCGGAGTAATTGTCCCAGGCGGCAAAGACGATGAGATGCGAGCCGTCGGTGATCTGGGCCTGGTCCCAGGCGTGCGGACGGATCTGCGCGCGGATTTCCGGGTTGGTGATCACGAAGACCTCAAACGGCTGGGTGCCGGAGGAGGTCGGCGCCATGCGGATCGCCTCGATGATTTCGTCGACCTTTTCCTGTGGGACCGCCTTGGCGGGGTCCATCTTCTTGGTGGCGTAGCGCCAGTTCAGCTTCTCGATCAGGGAGCTCTTGCTCATGTGTCCGGTCCTTTCGCGGCCTCGTGTGAAGGGTGGTATAAATTTGTAACCGGCTATATAAGAGGTACCGGAAAGGGCGCAAGAAGGCACATTTCTGAGCCCCGGTTACACGGAAGGAACCACCATGGCAGAGGCGCAATGCCCGGAATGCGGGCGCATCAATGAGGTGCTGTCGCGGGTCGGCGACCGCTGGAGCGTGCTGATCGTGATCTCATTGGCGCAATACGGCGTGCTGCGCTTCAATGAGCTGAAGCGGCATCTGGGGATTTCCCAGCGGATGCTGAGCCTTACCCTGCGCGAGCTGGAGCGCGACGGGCTGGTGAGCCGCACCTATCACCCGACAATCCCGCCCAAAGTGGAATACGCGCTGACGCCGCTGGGGGAATCGTTCCGCGAACCGGTCAAGGCGCTGGGGCTGTGGGCGCTGGAGCATCTGCCGGTGATCGACGCGGCACGGGCGGAATATGATGCCGCCGCGGAGGCGGAGAAGAAAACCGCCTGATACGGCGGGCCGCGGCGGCTAGTCCCGGAACGCCCAGACGCGGACGTCCCGTTTCAGCATCGCCTGTTCAGCGGCATCCAGCCGGGCGGCCGCGGCAGCGGGGTCGCGGCTGCCGCCCGCCCTGGTCCAGATCTTGAGCGCCGAGGCCGGGCTCCAGGGCAGGCAGGCGGAGGCCAGCCACTGCCGCAGCCCCGGCGGCAGCGCGTCATAGGCCTGCATCGGATCCCCTGCCCTGCGCCGCCGTTTCAGGCGGGAGTTCAGGTTGCGGCGCGCCCTGCGGTCAGCCATTGCGGCGCCAGCTTGGGAAGGGGTCCTCCAGGGAGGCCCAGGCCGGATCGAATCCATTTGCCGTTTCCGGCATCAGGCAGGCATCAAGGCGGGCGGTGGTGGCTTCCTTGTCGAGGCCTGCACCGATGAACACCAGTTCCTGGCGCCGGTCGCCCCAGGTCTCGTCCCAGTTCTGCAGGAATTCGCGCCGGGCCTCGGGGTGCGTGGGCCAGCGTTCCGTTGGCACCGCCGCCCACCACAGGCCCAACGGGCGGACCGAGGAGATGGCGCCGGCCAGCGAGAATTCAGCGGCCCATTCCGGGCGGGTGGCCAGCCAGAAATGACCCTTGGCGCGGATCACGCCGGGCAGGTCGCCATTCAGCAGCGCATGGATCTTGGCAGGATCAAAGGGGCGTTTGGCGCGGTAGACAAAGGAGGAGATGCCGTATTCCTCGGTTTCCGGCACATGGTGCTCAAACCCATAGAGCTCCTTGGCCCAGAGGGGGTGCTCGTGGGCCTTGTCAAAGTCGAAGCGCCCGGTGTCGAAGATGCGGTCTCCGTCAACTTCGGAGAAGTCGGTCTGGATCACTTCCGCATCCGGGTTCAGCGCCTTGATCACCAGCATCGCCGCTTCGGTCTGGGCCGGCCCCGCCTCAGTCACCTTGTTCAGGATGATGACGTTGGAAAATTCGATCTGGTCGGTCAGCAGATTGACCAGGGTGCGGTCGTCCTCCTCGCCCAGGCTTTCGCCGCGGTCGCTGAGGAAATCATGGCTGGAGAAGTCCTTCAGCAGGTTCACCGCATCCACCACGGTCACCATGGTGTCGAGGCGGGCGACGTCCGACAGGCTTGCGCCCTGCTCATCCCGGAAATCGAAAGTTGCGGCCACCGGCAGCGGCTCGGCAATGCCGGTGCTTTCGATCAGCAGATAGTCGAACCGCCCCTCGCCCGCGAGACGGCGCACCTCCTGCAGCAAGTCGTCGCGCAGGGTGCAGCAGATGCAGCCGTTGGTCATTTCCACCAGCTTTTCATCCTGCCGCGACAGTTCCGCTTCGCCGCGCACCAGATCGGCGTCGATGTTCACTTCGCTCATGTCGTTGACGATCACCGCAACCCGGCGGCCCGCGCGGTTGTTCAGGACGTGGTTCAAAAGCGTGGTCTTGCCCGCTCCGAGGAAGCCCGAGAGCACGGTTACCGGCAGCCTGCTGTCTGTCATGCGCGAATCCCTTATGTTATATCATAACAATTAACGGAGCGGAGATAGCAGCCTGTTCCGCAGCCCGCAACCCTGGAAGCAGCAGAGCGGCCGGAGCGCAAAGGGGCATTCTGCCGTCCGGATGCCGCAAACGGGCATTCAGGCGCCGTGTTTTGCCGCCAGTCTGGGACCAAACCAAAAGGGGAGGACAGCATGACCCAACCGCCGAATTTCCTGGTCATCATCTCGGATGAGCACCGCAAGGATGCGATGGGCTGCGCGGGCCATCCCATCGTGAAGACCCCGAACCTGGATGCATTGGCGGTGCGCGGCACGATGTTCACCGCGGCCTATACGCCCTCCCCCATGTGCGTGCCGACCCGCGCGGCGCTGGCCACCGGCGACTGGGTGCACAGGACCGGCCACTGGGACAGCGCGACACCCTACGCCGGAACCCCGCGCAGCTGGATGCATCAGCTGAGGGAGGCCGGCCGCGAGGTGGTCTCGATCGGCAAGCTGCATTTCCGCTCCGCAGAAGATGACAACGGGTTTTCCGAGGAAATCCTGCCGATGCATGTGGTCGGCGGCGTCGGCTGGGCGATTGGCCTGCTGCGGGAAAACCCGCCGCCCTATGACTCGGCAGCGGAGCTGGCCGGGGATGTCGGCCCTGGAACCAGCACCTATACCGACTATGATCTCGCCATCACCGATGCGGCAGAGGCCTGGCTGGCGGATCCCAAGCGGCAGCAGCAGCCTTGGGCGGCCTTTGTCTCGCTGGTCAGCCCGCATTACCCCCTCACCTGTCCAGAGGAATGGTACAGCCTGTACGACCCGGCAGAAATGGACCTGCCCGTGGGCTATCGCGAAGGGCTGCCGGAGCATGAGGAGCTGCGCAACATCGCGGGTTTCTTCAACTACGATGATTACTTCGACGAGCAGAAGATGCGCGCGGCCAAGGCGGCCTATTACGGGCTCACCTCCTTTATGGATGATTGCGCAGGCCGGGTGATCCGGGCGCTGGAGGCCAGCGGCCAGCTGGAGAACACGGTGATCCTCTATGTGTCGGATCATGGCGACATGATGGGGGATCAGGGGTTCTGGACCAAGCAGGTGATGTATGAGCAATCCGCAGGCGTGCCGATGATCGCCGCCGGGCCGGGGATTCCGGCGGGGCAAAAGGTGGCGACCTGCACCAGCCTGACCGACATCGCCGCCACCGCGCGCGAGGTTTGCGGCGTGGCGGAGGATCCGGAGCTGCCGGGCGTGTCGCTGCGCGCGATTGCCGATGCCCCCTATGACGAGAGCCGCACCGGGTTCAGCGAATACCACGACGGCGGCTCCAGAACCGGCGCCTTCATGGTGCGCTGGGGGCGGTGGAAATATGTCCACTACGCCGGAATGCCGCCGCAGCTGTTCGACCTGGAGGGTGATCCGCATGAGCAGGCGGACCGGGCAATGGACGGGGGGAAAGACCCGCAGATCAAAGCAGCCCTGGCGGAGGGGGAGCGGCGTCTGCGGGCGATCTGCGATCCCGAAGAAGTGAACGCCCGCGCTTTTGCCGATCAGCGCCGCAGGATTGCGGAACTGGGCGGCGAAGAGGCCTGCCGAATGGCTTACGTGTTCAACCACACGCCGACGCCGGACGAGCAGGACAAGATGCGCGAGGGCTCTCCGTTGTAGCTCTTGCCGCCTGCCCTGCCCTTGCCTAGGGTCGCTGGCGGGAGGCCGTGCCATGACACTGGAAGAGGCAATTGCAACCCAGCCGCTGTGGGCGCAGGTCTGGGTCAACATCCTGTTTCTGGGCGCCTTTGTGCTGCCGCTGGTACTGCTGATCTGGAAGCCCAGCCGGATCGCGGGACTGGTAACGGTGGCGGCCAGTGTGCTGGCGGCTGGCGGGGTCTACTGGATCTACGGGCAGCTCGGCTATGTGCGGCTGCTGGGCCTGCCGCATATCCTTTTCTGGACACCGCTGGTTTTCTGGCTGTGGCGCCAGCAGGCGCGCCCGGATATGCCCGTCTGGCCACGGCGGATCATTCTGACGGTATGCACGGTGATCGTGGTCTCTCTGGTTTTCGATTACGCGGATGCGGCGCGCTATCTGCTGGGAGAGCGGCAGCCGTTCTGAGCTGCCGCCTAGAGGTCGATTTCCAGCACACCTTCCGGTTCCGATGCACGGGACTGGCAAAGAATGATGGAACCCTCGCGCTGCTTGTTCGAGAGCACGAAGTCGCGGTGCTCGGCGTCGCCGGAGATCAGCCCGCACTTGCAAACGCCGCAGATGCCGTCGGAGCATTTCACGTCCACATGGATGCCGCTTTCGGCCAGCGCATCTGTGGCGGTTTTCTCCGCCGACACCAGGATCTCGCGACCCGATTTCGCCAGCTTCAGGGTGAAGGGGTGGTTTTCGTATTCGGGCTGTTCGGGAACCGAGAAGTATTCCATGCGGCGGGCCTCTTCCGGGAAGCCATTGGCTTCTGCTGCCTCAAGCACGGCCTGCATGTATGCCTCCGGTCCGCAGGTGTAGACATGGCTGCCCGGCGCGTATTGCAGTACTTCGTCCAGGTCTGCGCGGGTGCCCTGGTCCGAGAAATGCAGATGCACTTTTTCAACCCAGGGAACGTTCCGGAGATCCTCCAGGAACCCAGCGCTTGTCCTTTTCGAACAGGAGTAGCGAAATTCGAAATCCCGGCCCAGCGCGTGCAGACGGTGGGCCATGGCGATCATCGGCGTCACCCCGATGCCGCCGCCCATCAGGTAGGACTTGGCAGCATCCTCGACCAGCGGGAAGTGGTTGATGGGCTTGGAGATGAAGACCATCCGGCCTTCCTCGAAGATCCGGTGCAGCAGCTTGGAACCGCCGCGGCCTTCGTCCTCGCGCAGCACCGCGATCTGGTATTTCGAGCGGTCCGCCGGGTCGCCGGACAGCGAGTACTGGCGGAAAAACTCCGGGGCCACCACCACGTCGATATGGGCGCCTGCAGAGGCCGGGGGCAGAAGGGCTCCATCCGGCAGGGAGAACTCGAACTTGGTGACCGCATCCGTCATGTGCTCAACCTTCGACAGACGCACCCGCATCACCGGGGCGTCGCCCTGACCGGCTGAATAGACATGCTCCGGCGGCAGGCCTGCGGCGCGGCGGCGCTTATGCTCGGCGGCCGGGATCATGGCCTGATAGGCGGCAATCCCGGCCTCGCGGTCCATCGGCGCGGGCCAGGCATAGGGCGGCGGTGCCAGTGGCGCCGGGTAGACCGCCAGGGTCTGGTCTTCGAGCTTCAGGTCCAGGTCCTTGGACAGCTTGCGGGCGTTCACAGGATGCTGGGAGGGGGCATACGGCCCCTCCTCCACCATCTCCAGGTCCCACCACCATTTCTTAGTGCCGTTCACCTCGCCATTGCCCAGCGCGTCGTCGAGTTTTGCAAGCAGCGGCGCGCTGCCCGGCAGGTTCATCGCGGCCCAGCGGAACGGCGCCTCGGCAAACAGTCCTTCGAGGTTCCAGGGGCAGGTCTTCATGCAGCGCCCGCACATCGCGCCTCCAGGCACGGTGACCCGGTAAGTGGTGCATTTCTGGCTGTCGGATTTCCAGATCTCGTAGCCGTTGAACATCAGCTTGGGGCCTGCGGTGATGGCGCCGGAGGGGCATTCGCGGGCGCATTTGTTGCAGGCCTCGCAGAAGCGCTGCAGGCCGAAGTCGACCGGCTTGTCATGGGCCATTGGCAGGTTGGTGGTCACGGCACCGGATTTCAGGCGGGGGCCGAGGAAGGGATTGAGGATCACTTCGCCGATGCGGGAGACCTCGCCGAGGCCGGAGAGCAGCAGCAGCGGCGGCTGCAGCACCTCGCCGTCCATCACCGAATGCACCCGGGCGGTATAGCCGAGGTTGCGGATCTGCTGCGCGATCACCCCGCCCAGAAGCGAGAACCGCAAGTAGGCGCGCATCGACTGGGCGCAGGCGATCCAGTCGTCGCCGGAGGCGCCCTCCATCGTCTCATGGCCCTGGTCGATGATTATGCTGATGGCGTTTTCGTGATACGGTGCCAGAGGTTCGCCGGCCGCATCGTGGGAATAGTAAGCCCAATCCGGGCAGCGAGAGATGCCCACCGCGTCGCAGCCGAGGAAATAGGCCGCGGCCTTGATATTCGCGGCGTTGCGGGCGGCATCCGCGGCGCTGGGGTCAACTTGCGGCGCAGGGTCGCCGTCCTGCAGCAGCACGAAGGCCGCAAGCGAGGATCGGAAGGCAAAGGCGGAGGAGGACTTGCGGACATAGTTGCCGTTCTTCGCCGCTTCCTGCGGGCCTTTGCCAAGGTCGCCGAACAGGGAGCGTGCGAACATGTCGGCGCGTTTCGGCACCCGGGCGACGTTCACTTCGTCGATATAGGTGGTGGGGTCTGCAACCCGTTTCAGGGTCTCAAACGGGTGCGGGCCGTCCGTGAAACGGCGCTTGGCGTAGGGGTCGCGGGTGGCGGCGCTTTTGGCGTGGGTGCCGAGGCCCAAACGGTATTTCAGGCCAAGCGCCTGCCCCGGCACCAGCGGCAGGTCGGCAGCCAGTTCCAGCGTGGTGGTCACGGCGGCGATGCCGAAACGGGCGCCAAGAAAGGGGTTTGTCAGCACGCCGTCCTCATAGGTGGCAAGGCCTGCCTGCACCGCCAGCTTGCCCAGATGCGCATCCGTGGCGGCGCCGGTGTGGGCGCGCGCCTCCCAGCCCAGAAGACGGATGTAGTTGGCCAGCGTCACCACGGTTTCCGCTGCCCGCAGGCAGGCGCGCTGATCCTGTGCATCCGCCAGCCAATCGGTGCCACTTTCCCCGGTTTGGGGGTCGCGGGGGAACTCGTAGACATAGACCAGCGCGTGCGTGTGGTGGCGGCAGTCCGCGGGCGGGGCCTGCATCGCCTCGCGCAAGTTTGCCATCACCACGTCGATGCCAGAGGCAAAGGTCTTGGTCTGCTTGCTGCGCAGTGTGTCCGCCAGCGCCGCCACATCCGGGTTCACCAGCGGCGCATCCAGCCAGGCAGCCGACGGCACCGCGCAGGCGCCCGCCAGCGAGGCGTCGCAGAAGTAGCCGAAGGCCTTCAGGTGATCCGTACGCTCCTGCGGGTCCGAAGGGATTTCTGCGCGTTCCTTTTTCACCAGCCCTTCGCGGGTGGCGTCCAGCATGGCCTGATAGTCGCGCATCGCGTTGACGATGGAGAGCGGCGCGTCGGGGCGCAGGAAGCTGACCTGCGCCAGCGGCGGCAGCGCGGCCATCCCGTCCGGCTCTGCCTGCCGCGCCAGCGTCTCCATCGGATAGGGCCCCAGGTGCACAGGCCGGTTGCGGTAGGAAAACAGTTTGCCCATGAAGTGTGGCCCCCGGTGATTTACAGCTTGGCGACGATGCGCGGCTCGCCCTGCAGCAGCTTGGCGATGGACCGGCGCAGCTCTGCCAGTTCTTCGCCGGTCAGCTTGGCCTCAAAATAGGCGGCGTTTTCCTGCGCGATGGGCAGC
The DNA here is from genome assembly GCF_040704725.1 of Leisingera sp. JC11. Classification (NCBI taxonomy): domain Bacteria; kingdom Pseudomonadati; phylum Pseudomonadota; class Alphaproteobacteria; order Rhodobacterales; family Roseobacteraceae; genus Leisingera; species Leisingera sp. JC11. Next base: position 109,155 of record NZ_JBFCVS010000012.1, on the reverse strand, counting down.
ACTGCCTGCAGCGCCGCCTGCCCCGGCGCGGCCAGTTCGACCCGGATCGAACGGCCGTCGCCGCTGCCGCTGCTGCGGGTGATCAGGCCGCGTGCCTCCATCTGCCGCAGGGCGCGGGAGATGGCGGTGCGGTCGATGCCGATGAAGTCCGCGATCTCCGACGGGGTCGCCAGCCCTTCCTCCCCCGCCGCCAGCAGCACGCACCAGGTGACGCGGCTCAACCCGTATTCGGCGATGCGCTGTTCGAAGCGGCGCTCGTTCACGCGCGCCAGCATGGTGATCTGATAGCCAAGGGATTGGTGCAGGTGAAAGCGGTGCTGAGTCATGATAATTGACAATGTCAACTATATGCCCCGCAAAAGCCAGCAGATTCTGCACATGCCCTCTTGGCGGCCTTTACGGATAGGCGTAACGCGAACTGCGCCCTGCCGCGGGCGTTGCATCATTGCGGGCAGCCTGTATCCTCGAAAACAGGGCTGGACACCCGCTAGGAGAACAGCATGAAATTCCGCTTTCCCATTGTCATCATTGACGAAGATTTCCGCTCCGAAAACTCCTCAGGCTCCGGTATCCGGGCGCTGGCCCAGGCCATCGAAGACGAAGGATTCGAAGTGCAGGGCGTCACCGGCTATGGCGACCTGTCGCAATATGCGCAGCAGCAGTCCCGCGCCAGCGCCTTTGTGCTGTCGATCGACGACGAGGAGTTCACCCCCGGCCCCGATCTTGACCCGGCGGTGGTCGCCCTGCGCACGTTTATCGAGGAGGTGCGCTGGAAGAACGCCGATGTGCCGATCTATATCTACGGCGAGACCAAGACCAGCCGCCACCTGCCCAATGACATCCTGCGCGAGCTGCACGGCTTCATACACATGTTCGAGGACACGCCGGAGTTTGTCGCCCGCCACATCATCCGCGAGGCGAAAAGTTACCTGGAAAGCATCCAGCCACCGTTTTTCAGGAAGCTGTTGGATTATGCCGAGGACGGCTCCTACTCCTGGCACTGCCCGGGGCATTCCGGCGGCGTGGCGTTCCTGAAAAGCCCGGTCGGGCAGATGTACCACCAGTTCTACGGCGAAAACATGCTACGCGCAGACGTCTGCAATGCGGTGGAGGAGCTGGGGCAGCTCTTGGACCATAACGGTGCGATCGGAGCGTCAGAGCGCAATGCGGCACGGATCTTCAACGCCGATCACTGCTATTTCGTGACCAACGGCACCTCGACCTCCAACAAGATGGTTTGGCATCACACCGTGGCGCCGGGTGACGTGGTGGTGGTGGACCGAAACTGCCACAAGTCGATCCTGCATTCGATCATCATGACCGGTGCCATCCCGGTTTTCCTGAAGCCGACCCGCAACCACTGGGGCATCATCGGCCCGATCCCGCATTCGGAGTTCGAAATTGACAGCATCAAGGCCAAGATCCGCGCCAATCCGCTGCTGGAGGATGTCGATGCCGATGCGGTGAAGCCGCGGATCCTGACGCTCACACAGTCCACCTATGACGGGGTGCTCTATAACACCGAGGTGATAAAGGGGCAGCTAGACGGCTATACCGAGAACCTGCATTTCGACGAGGCCTGGCTGCCGCATGCGGCCTTTCACCCGTTCTATGGCAGCTATCACGCGATGGGCCGCAAGCGGGCGCGCACCAAGCATTCGGTGACCTATGCCACCCAGTCGATCCACAAGCTGCTGGCAGGCATCAGCCAGGCCAGCCATGTGCTGGTGCAGGACAGCGAGGAGACCAAGCTGGACCGGCATCTGTTCAACGAGGCGTACCTGATGCACACCTCTACCAGCCCGCAGTATTCGATCATCGCCAGCTGCGATGTGGCGGCGGCGATGATGGAGCCGCCGGGCGGCACCGCGCTGGTCGAGGAAAGCATCATGGAGGCGCTGGATTTCCGCCGCGCTATGCGCAAGGTCGATGAGGAATACGGCGCCGATGACTGGTGGTTCCAGGTCTGGGGGCCGGAGGATCTGGCCGAGGAAGGCATCGGCAGCACCCGGGACTGGGTGCTGAAGAAGACCGATGCCGACGGTGTGGAGGCGGGCGGCGAAGACAGCTGGCACGGGTTTGGCGACATGGCGCCGGGCTTCAACATGCTGGACCCGATCAAGGCCACCATCATCACCCCGGGCCTCAACCTGGACGGCCGGTTCGAGGACTGGGGAATCCCGGCTTCGATCGTGACCAAATACCTGGCCGAGCACGGCGTGGTGGTGGAAAAGACCGGGCTCTATTCCTTCTTCATCATGTTCACCATCGGCATCACCAAGGGCCGCTGGAATTCGCTGCTGAGCGCGCTGCAGCAGTTCAAGGACGACTTTGCCCGCAACTTGGCCGTGCCGCGCGCAATGCCGGAGTTTTGCGCCAGCCAGCCGCGGTATGAGCAGATGGGCCTGCGCGACCTGTGCGAGCATGTGCATGCGCTTTATGCCCGCAATAATGTGGCGCGGCTGTCGACAGAGATCTACCTGAGCGACCTGACCCCGGCGATGAAGCCAAGCGATGCCTTCAGCCATATCGCCCGGCGCACCACCCAGCGGGTGCCGATTGACGAGCTGGAGGGGCGCATCACCACCAGCCTGGTGACCCCCTACCCGCCTGGCATTCCGCTGCTGATTCCGGGCGAGGTGTTCAACAAGAAGATCGTGGAATACCTGAAGTTCAATCGCGCCTTCGGGCGGGAGTGCCCGGGGTTCGAGACCGACATTCACGGGCTGGTGCAGGAGGTCGGCCCCGACGGGCTGACCCATTACTTCGCCGATTGCGTGGCGGAATAATGCAGCAGGCGGCCGCGTTTCCGCACGGCCGCCTCTGTACTTCTATCTGATCTTGCAAGCTCTGCCGGGTGATTACCCGGCCGGCACGGCGTTGCTGACGCGTTTGCCGGCGGTCAGCCCGTTCACCTTGGCCACGATGGCGGCAGCGTCCAGCCCGTGGTGGCGGTAGAGATCGCCGATTGTGCCGGTCTGGCCGAAATGCTCTACCCCCAAGGGCACGGTCTGGTGGCCCGCAACCCCGCCCAGCCAGGCAAGCGTCGCCGGGTGGCCGTCAATCACGGTGATGATCTTGCAGTGCGGCGGCAAGCCGGTCATCAGTGTCTCGATATGGGATTGCGCGGCGGCATTGCCGCGCGAGCGCGCCCGCTGCGCCGCGGTCCAGCCCGCGTTCAGCCGGTCGGCTGAGGTCACAGCCAGCACCCCCACGTCGCGGCGGCTTTCGCCGATGATGCCCGCAGCCTTGATTGCCTCAGGCGCCACCGCGCCCTGGTAGGCGATCACCACATCGCAATTCGGCCCCGGCTTGCGCAGCCAGTAACCGCCGTCGATGGCGCCCTGGCGGAAGTCCTCATCGGCGCGCTTGCCCGGTTGCTCCATCGGGCTGGTGGTGAGGCGCAGGTAGACCGAGCCGCCGGTCTCATCACGCAGCCAGGTGCGCTCATCCGGGTCGCCCTCGCCATCACGCTGCAAGTAGTCAAAGGCCCATTCCATGATCAGCGCCAGCTCGTCGGCGAAGGCCGGCTCGAAAGCCGCCAGCCCGTCCTGAGACATCCCGATGAGGGGCGTGCCGATCGACTGATGCGCGCCGCCTTCGGGTGCCAGCGTCACACCCGACGGGGTGCCGACGATCATGAACCGTGCATCCTGGTAGCAGGCATAGTTCAGCGCATCGAGGCCGCGGCAGACAAAGGGATCGTAGACCGTTCCGATGGGGATCAGCCGCTTGCCGAACAGTGAATGCGACAGGCCTGCGGCGCCCAAGAGCAGGAACAAGTTCATCTCGGCAATGCCCAGTTCCAGGTGCTGGCCTTCGGGAGCGAAGTTCCATTTCGCGATGGAGGGAATGCGGTGTTCGATGAAGGCATCCTGCTGCACCTCGCGGGCAAACAGCTTGCGCCGGTTGACCCACGGCCCCAAGCCGGTGGTGCCGGTCACATCGGGCGAGGTGGTGAGGATCCGTGCCGCCAGTTCGCTGCCGCCCTTGGACAGATCGTCGAGGATCTTGCCGAACGCCATCTGGGTCGAGATTTCGCGGGAGCTGTCGATGGCAATCGCCGGCACCGGCAGCGGCGCGTCGAAATGGCGGCGCGGGCCTTCGGCAAAAAAAGGCACCTGGCGCAGGAAATCTTGCAGCGCGGCAGGGTCGGTTACGGTGGCAAAGGGCTCCCATTCTTCTCCTGCGGCGACACCCATATGGGCCTGCCACTCCGCCATCTGTGCCTTGGTCATCAGCCCGCCGTGGTTATCCTTGTGGCCGGCAATCGGGGTGCCCCAGCCCTTGACCGTATAAGCCAGGAAGCAGACCGGGCGGTCGTGGTCTATTGCGGCGAACGTATCCGCCATCGTCTCGACGCAGTTGCCGCCGAGGTTTTCCATCAACTGGGCCAGTTCATCATCGCTGCGCTTCTCAATCAGCGCGCTGACGTCGCCCTGGTCGCCGAGGTCGTCCATCAGGTGCTGCCGCCAGACCGCGCCGCCCATGTAGGTGAGCGCGGAATACTGCTGGTTCGGGCAGGCGTCGATCCAGGCGCGCAAAGCTTCGCCGCCCGGCTCCTCAAATGCGGCCCGCTGCAGGGCGCCGTATTTCACCCGCACCACGTCCCAGCCGAAGGCGTCAAAGATCTTCTCGATCCGCTCAAACAGACCTTCGCGGACGATGCCGTCCAGCGACTGGCGGTTATAGTCGATGATCCACCAGCAATTGCGCAGATCGTTTTTCCAGCCTTCCTGCAGCACCTCGTAGATGTTGCCCTCGTCCAGTTCCGCGTCACCTGCCAGCGCCACCATGCGGCCGGCGCGGGCGTCCTTGCCCCAGTCCTTGGCTGTGATGAAGTCCTGCACCATCGAGGCCAGCGCGGTGATGCCGACGCCCAGGCCGACAGAGCCGGTGGAGAAATCCACGTCATCCACGTCCTTGGTGCGGCTGGGATAGCTTTGCACCCCGCCGAAGCCGCGGAAATTCTCCATCTTCTCGCGGGTCTGATTGCCCATCAGGTACTGCATCGCGTGAAAGACGGGCGAGGCATGCGGTTTCACCGCCACCCGGTCGCCAGGCTTCAGCGCCGAGAAATAGAGTGCCGTCATGATCGACACCATCGACGCCGAAGAGGCCTGATGCCCCCCGATCTTGATCCCGTCCGCCTTGGGGCGGATGTGGTTCGCGTTGTGGATCATCCAATGCGACAGCCACAACAGCCGCTGTTCGATGGTCTTGAGGCGGGTCAGATCGGGGCGCATGGCTCTCTCCTTACTCGGCGGCGTGCTGAACGGGCGCGGGCAAGGCCTGCTCCAGGTCGGCCAGGATGTCGGCTACGTCCTCCAGCCCCACCGACAGACGGATCAGCCCGTCGCTGATGCCGTGCTCGGCGCGCTCTTCCGGGGTGTAGGTCGAGTGGGTCATCGAGGCCGGATGCTGGATCAGCGTTTCCGCATCGCCCAGCGATACCGCCCGCTGGATCATCTGCAGACCATTCATGAAGGCAATGCCACCCTGCAGGCCGCCCTCGACCTCAAAGGCGATCATGGCGCCGGGCTGCGCCATCTGGCGCTTGGCGACATCGGCCTGGGCAAAGCTGTCGTGCCCCGGGAAGGACACCGACTTCACTGCCGGGTGGGCGGCCAGGAAATCGGCCACGGTCACGGCGGAGGCGCAATGGCGGTCCATCCGCAGCGCCAGGGTCTTGAGGCCGCGCAGGATCAGCATGGCGTTGAACGGTGCCATCACCGCGCCGGTCATGTCCTTCATGCCGACCAGGCGGATTTCACCGATCTGCTCGGCGGTGCCGACGACCAGGCCTGCCACCACATCGCCGTGGCCGCCCAGGTATTTGGTGGCCGAATGCAGCACGATATCGGCGCCCAGCTCAATCGGGCGGGTCAGGTAGGGGGTGGCATAGGTGTTGTCGACCACCACCTGCGCGCCTGCGGCATGGGCAATTTCAGATGCCGCCGCGATATCCACCAGGCGCATGTTCGGGTTGGCCGGGGTCTCGAAATACACAACGCGGGTCTTGTCCGAGACAGCGGCGCGCAGGTTTTCCATGTCGGTCATGTCGACATGGGTGATGGTAACGCCCCATTTCGCCAGCCCGTGACGCATGAAGGCAAAGGTGCAGCCATAAAGCGTCTTGTCCACGATCACCTCGTCACCGGGTGAAAGCAGCGTCCACAGAACCGCGGTGATGGCGCCCATGCCGCTGCTGAGTGCGAGTCCGGCCTCGGCGCCTTCCAGCGTGGCGATGCGCTGCTCCAGCAGGTCGCAGGTCGGGTTGGAAATGCGGCTGTAGATGTGGCCCTGGCGTTCGCCTGCGAACATCTCGCCGCCGGCCTCGGCGGTCTCAAATGTGAAGGTCGAGGTCAGGTGCAGCGGCGGCGTCAGCGCGCCTTCGTTGTCCTGCGGGTCATAGGCGTGGTGGATGGCACGGGTGGCAAAGCCGCCGGAGGTTTTCATGGGATGCTCCTGTCTGTTGTTACAGGCATCATCCAACTGTTTCACCGGCAATGGATTGCGAAGTATTTCCAAGTGGGTATCTATATTGGCAGATTCTGCCAATTTGGAGCGAAAAATGGACAGCAAGGACCGCCAGATCATCCGCGCCCTGCAACGTGACGGGCGGATGACCAACCAGGACCTGGCAGAAGCAGTGAACCTTTCCCCCTCCCCCTGCCTGCGCCGCGTGCGCAACCTTGAGGCCCAGGGGGTGATCCAGGGCTACAGCGCAGTGGTCGATGCCAAATCCTACGGGTTGCCGATCACCGTCTTTGTCCGCATCAAGCTGGAGAGGCACGGCGAAGCGGACGTGAAGAATTTCGAGGGCAAGGTGCAGCTGATCGACGAGGTGCTGGAATGCCATGTGCTGACCGGTGCGATGGATTACCAGCTGCGGGTGCTGGTGCCGGATCTGGAAGCCTATGAGGAGTTCATCCGCACCCGAATCCACCCGGTCGGCGGCATTGCCTCAATCGACACCAGTTTTGTGTATGGAACGGTCAAGCGGACGGCGGTGTTTCCGCCTGCCCGCTAAATTGCCAGCCGCCATTCAGGATCAGAACCTGCCAGCCTGGACAATCAGCAAGAGCATCTGCGCCAGGGAAATTGCCGCCCCCATCGGCATTTTCCCCGGCGTCTGAAGCGAGGCCCACTGCCGCCAGCCGGCGGCGGCCTCTGTCCGGCCCAGCAGCGTCAAAGCCAAGGGCACGGTGAGCATTGCGGCGCTGAAGCTCCAGCCGAAGGAAGCCAGCGCAGAGGACGGCACAAACAGCATGGCCAGCGCCATCATCTTGACGTCGCCGCCTGCCAGCACCCGCCCGCAGAACAGCGCAAAGCACAGCGCGAAGACGATGCCTGCCGCCAGCAGCCGCAGCCCGGTTTCCGCCAGCGGCAGCAGCGGCGCGGTCAGCAGGAAGACTGCCGCCAGCCCCAGCATTGTCCAGTTGGACAGCCGCAGGTGCCGCAGGTCGCCCAGCCCGGCATAGATCAGCAGCGGGCTGGCCGCAGCCAGCGGCAGCAGATCCGCGACACCCGTCATGCGGCTGAGTTCCGTCGCGGCGTTTGCCCGGCGAAGGTGTCAACCGAGACCAGCTGATAGACCAGCTCGCTCATGTTGCGGGTGTGTGTCTTGGCGTAGATGTTGCGCAGATGGGTGCGCAGCGTCGATTTCGAGATTCCCAGGTCCGACTGCACCCGCTTGGCAGGCTGGCCTTTGCTCAAGAGCACACAGACCCGGTATTCGGCGCGGCTCAGCTGGGCCGGGTTGTCCATGCTCAGCAGATGCGCCTGAACCCCGGCGTCACGGGCCGCGCGCCGCTCCTTCAGGCAGGCCTCGGCGTAAAGCCCGGGAGAGCGGTTGGTCCAGGTCCGCACCAGGGTGCCGGAAATGATGTTCAAAAGCGCCTGCTGAACAGCACCGGGCCGGGTTGCAAAATGAACCTCCAGGAAATCTGTGTGCTGCTTGCCCGAGCACAGCGGGATCACCGCCAGCTCCACCAGTTTTCGGTCGCTGTGGAACCGGTCCAATGCCGGATCCGCCGACTCTCCGCTCATGGATTTATACCAGATCGCCCCTGGCTTGGCCTTGTCCAGATAGCTGCCCAGCACCGAGCAGGCAAAGGAGCGTTCCAACGGCGGGCTGTTTCCGCTGCCCGCACCCCTGTCAAAGATCACCGATCCTGAAGCCCGGCCCTTGCCAGCCGATACCCTGCAAATTGCAGCTGCTTCCCCCTTAATGGCCGCCGCCAGTCCGCTCAACGCGTCCCTGAAAGGCGCACAGCCGTGCAAACACTCACACCAGCGCGCAATTGGCGCAATCATTCCGGCTTCAGCAGCCCGAATGGTGTGGGTGTCAAAAAGCGCATTGGTCCCCATAACGCGCGTCCCCCCACAGCAGTATTAACTTTTAACATAGCGCTTTTAGTAACTTAGCAAGCGCCCGTACCAATCAACTCCTTATTGCGTCCCCCCATGCTGGCCGGTTCATTCAATTGCGTCAAGAATTTGACGAAAAATGCAGGCAACCGTGCAAATTTGCAACCAAAGGGCGATTTTTTCAGTGCTCCGGCACTGTTCCGCCGAACCAATTGCCGCCGATTGCGGCAATTGTCCAAGCGGGTTCCGAATCAGCTTGCGATAAAGCGGATGTAGCGGATTACCACCGGGCCGATGGTAATCATGACCAACGCAGGCAGCATCAGCGAGGCCAGAACCGCCGACATCTTGACCGGCAGCTTGCTGGCCATTTCCTGCGCCCGCATTTCCCGCTGGCTGCGCAGATCCTCGGAATAAGTGGCCAGCGCCGAGGCCATGCTGGTGCCGAACTGCATCGACTGCAGGGCGACATTTGCAAACGACCGGACAGTGTCCACGCCTGTGCGCCCGGCCATGTCCAGCAGCGCATCGCCGCGGGCGCGCCCGGCCTGGATCTGCCGCTGCACGCTGAGCAGCTCGAAGGCCAGATCCGGCGAGACCTGTGCCAGCTCGTTGCCGACGCGGGTCATCGCGGCGTCGAAACCCAGCCCGGAGTCGACGGAAATACGCATCAGATCCAGTGCGTTGGGAAAGGCCTCTTCGATCCGGCGGCGGCGGGCGGCGGCGCGGGCGTTCAGCACGTAGACCGGGCCGAAAAAGCCTGCCCCGACCAGCCCGCTGAGGGCCTGAAAGACTTGCAGATTGGTCCAGCCCGCCACTTGCGCCGTGAACGGGTTGGGCGGCAGCACACCTGGCGTTTTGGCGGCGGCAATGACCAGCAGCAGAAGCCCCGGCACCAACAGCCCCAGGAACACCCTGATCAGCGTGAAGCTGCGCAACGCTCCGGCCTGGGAAAACCCGGCCTGGGACAGCTTGTTTTCCAGCTCCGACCGTTCCGCCAGGCTGGCAGGCACAAAGGCCTTCATCAGCCCGCCGGGCTGGGCCGCGGGCGCCTTCAGCAGCGCCAGGTCGCGGGAGTGGCGGCGCCGGGCCTCGCCCAGCGACGACAGCCGCGCCGCGGCGGGCGATTTCCGTGCCAGGCTGGCAGCGGCGCCGAAATACAGGAGCAGCACGGCGGCGGCGGCCACGGCAGCTGCAAACGCGCCGGGCGGCAGCCCGATTTGGGTAAGGAGGCGTGTGACGATCTCTTCCATAGCGAACCTCCCTGATCAGATCCGGAAATTGACAAGCTTGCGCAGCGTCAACGCGTTCAGCACCGTGAGCAGGATGATCGCGCCCATCATCGGCCGGAACATCGGGTCATCGGCCACCCCGGCGAAGTAGCTCGGCGTCAGCACCGACACGGTGACAAAGATCAGCGGCGGCAGCGCTGACAGCAGCCAGGCGGTCAGCCGCCCTTCGGAAGCCAGCGCATGCACCTTGCGGCGCAGGGCAATCCGGTTGCGGATGACCCGCGACAGGGTTTCCAGCATCACCGACAGATCGCTGCCGGTGCCGTGCTGGATGCTGATGCTGGCGGCCAGATACTGCGCGTCCTCCAGGCCGGTCCTGTCCGCGAATTCCTGAACCGCATCCGGCAGGTCGTCGCCATAGGTCACCTGATCGTAGATGATGCCCAGCTCGGTGCCCGCCGGGTCCGGCATCTCACGCGCCGCTATGCCGATGGAGTTGTTCAGCGGGTGGCCCACCTTGAGGCCGCGCGCCAGCATTTCCAGCGCATCCGGGAGCTGGTGCACCAGTATGTCCATCTGTTTGCGCTGGCGGGCATGCAGCAGGGCGAATGGCACGCCAAAGCCGCCCAGGAGCGCGAATGCAGCGGCCTGCAACGCCCCTGCGAATGCCGCCGCGGCAAGGAAGATCAGCACGGCCAGCGCACCGCAGCCGGCCCAGAACATGCCCGGCGTCAGCGGCACATCGGCGCGGCGCAGGGTCTGCGGCAGCGCGCCGGCCACGGGAATGCGCTGCCAGCCGGTGCGGCGCGGCGGCGGCTTCAGGATGGCAAGCCGTTCGCTGCCGCTGCGCCCCTTGCTGATCATCCGCATCCGGCGGCTGCGGAAAACCGCGGAGCGGCTCTTGCGGCTGGTCAGCTGCCGCACACCGGACAGCAGCAGCAGCACGCCCACCGCAAGGCCGCAGTACACCGCATATCCGCCCAGCTGGCCGTTCCAGCCATGCAACTCCTTCAGCAGATCGTTCAGCATCACGCGCCCTCCGGCTGGAACAGGCCCTGGTCGAACCCCACGCCCGCCGCGTCCAGCAGGGCGGCGCATTGCGGCCGGATGCCGGTCGGGATGAATTCGCCGGCGATGCCGCCATCGGCGGTCTTGCCCATCCGGCGGAACACGAAGATGTCCTGCATGGTGATCACCTCGCCCTCCAGGCCGGTGAGTTCCGAAATGCTGATCACCCGCCGCTGTCCGTCCGACAGGCGGGCCAGCTGCACGATGATCTGCAGGCCCGAGGCGATCTGAGCCCGGATTGCCTGCAAGGGCAGCTCCATCCCCATCATCGAGACCATCTGCTCAATCCGGCCCAGCGCGTCGCGGGCGGAATTGGCGTGCACCGTGGTCATCGAGCCGTCGTGGCCGGTGTTCATCGCCTGCAGCATGTCAAAGGTCTCGGCTCCGCGCACCTCGCCGACGATGATCCGGTCCGGGCGCATCCGCAGGGCGTTGCGCACCAGGTCGCGCTGGCTGACGGCGCCGCCGCCAGAGGGGTTCGGCGGGCGGGTTTCCAGCCGCACCACATGGGCCTGCTGCAACTGCAGTTCCGCCGCATCCTCGATGGTGACGATCCGCGCGCGCGGGTCGATGCCAGCCGAAATCGCATTCAGCATCGTGGTCTTGCCGGAGCCGGTGCCGCCGGAGATCAGGATATTCATCCGCGCCTCGACCAGCGCCTGCAGAAAGGCCGCGGCACGGCCGTTCAGCGCATTGCCGGCCACCAGCTTCTCCAGCGTCAGCGGATCGCGGGCGAATTTGCGGATCGACAGCGACGGGCCGTCGATGGCGCAGGGCCGGATAATCGCGTTGACCCGGCTGCCGTCCTCCAGCCGCGCATCCACCCAGGGGTTGCTCTCATCCACCCGGCGCCCGACGCGCGAGACGACCTTGTCGATGATCCGCAACAGGTGCTTTTCATCGCGGAACCGCACGCCGGTCTGTTCCAGAACGCCGCTGCGTTCGACAAAGACCGTCTTGTGGCCGTTCACGAGAATATCGTTGATGCCGGGATCGGCCAGCAAGGGCTCCAGCGGGCCAAGCCCCAGCACCTCGTCGATCAGGTCATCCACCAGGCGGCGGAATTCATCGGCGCGCAGCGGGTTGTTCTCCTCGGCCAGCACATCGCTGACCAGCGCCGCCACCTCGCGGCGCAGCTCCTCCGGCTCGACCTTGTCGATCACCGCCAGGTTCAGCCGGTCGATCACCGCCTCATGCATCCGGCTCTTCAGCTCCAGAAAGGCCGTCAGTTTGCGGGCTTCCTCGCTGGTGTCCGGCTCTGCCATGGGCATATCGCCGCCGGTCTCCGGCCACAGCGGCACCACCCTGTCCGCGGCGGTTGCGTTTTCTGTTCGCTTGCCAAAATTCCTGAACATCTCAAACCGCCTTTCCGTGCTGGGGCTGCGCCGCGACGGCGCGGGCATTTCTTGTTTCGATCAGATCGCAGGATAGCCGCCGGATTGCCTTGGCGAGGCCCGAGCGTCCGGCCGCCGCCGACAGCGGCACCCCCTGGTCCGCGGCGGCTGCAGCCGCCGACGGGTCATTGGGCAGCCAGTACTTGAACGGCTTCTGCAGCAGCTTGGCGGCCTCCTTGTGATGGCTGGCAGCGATCAGCGGCTTGCGTTCGCGGCTGATCACGATGTCAGTCTGCAGGCTCATGCTGGTCTCGGCATAGAAGTCCAGCAGCCGCCGCGCCTGGCAGATCGCTGGCACCGAACTGCCGGTCACCATCAGCAGCCGCTCGCTGGCTTCCAGAACCGGCGTCAGCCATTCGGCCAGGGCCCGCGGCAGGCCGATCACCACGAAATCGAACTGCAGGCGCAGATGCGCGATCAATGCCTGCACCTGTTCCGGTTTCAGCGCATGCAGCGGTGCGATCTCGGCCGGGGAGGCCAGCACCCACAGGCCGGGCGCCGCCTCGCTCAGCGATTGTTCGGCAAAAACATGGTCGGGCACGAACCCCTCGCTTGCCAGCTCATAGAGGCAGCGGTTCGGCGGCAGATCGAGGAAGCTGCCGATGGCGCCGAACTGCAGGTCAAGGTCGAGAAGGGCGACCCGGAACTCCGCCTCCCGCCGCCGCAGGCCGCGGCGGCGGGTCAGGCAATCCGCCAGGTTCACCGCCAGCGTCGTCGCCCCGGAGCCGCCGCACGACTGGCTGACCGCAATCACCATCCCCTCGCGGCTGCCGCGGGCTCCCGCCGCGCCTTGCTGCGGCTCCTTTGTTTTCAGGCAATTGCGGATCGCCGCCGACAGCTCATCAGCGGAGGCGGTGTCGGGCAGCACATCCTGCACCCCGGCTTCTGTCAGCAGCCGCAGATCGGCAAAGGGCATGCTGGCATCCGCCAGCGCCAGGATCCGTGCCGCGCCGCCGGTGTCGCGCAGCATCTCCTTTACAGCAGCGGCATCGCGGGCCGCATCTGCCCCGGCGCGGAAGATGATCAGGTCGTTGTCCTTGGCCAGCTGCAGCGCGGTGCCGTTGATTTCGGCCAGCGCAGAGGCGCATTTCTGGACCCCGGTTCCGGGCTGGAACTGCGCCACGCTGGCAACCAGCGCACAGACAGCCGGGTCCTTGGAAATTACCACGATGGATTGTGTCTCAGCCTGCATCGGCCTCTCCTTTCTCAATCGCTTCAGCCGCTCTCGCCCAGCGCCAGGTCCTCGCCCGGTAATGAGACGCTCATCGGCGGGAACGGCACCGCGGCCCCCAGGCCTGATCCCCCCGCGGAACCGGCCAGCGCCGCCAGCTGCCCCAGCGGCGATACGAATTCAAACGTCTGGTTCTGCAGCTCCACCGTGACCACGGGAACATAAGGCCCGCCCAGAAAGCCGAGGCTGCCGTCGTAGCTGTAGCTGAACGACAGCGCGGCGATGGTGGCATCGGGCGGCATGGCGCCGCGCACCAGGGCCCAGATTTCGTTGGCGGTAGCGTTGGCAGCGGAGCCTGCGCAGGTCACGGTGCCCGTATCCAGGCAGATATCCGGCCCGGCCCGGCAGGATGTGCCGAAACTGGGCGGCGGGCCGCTGGCCGAAGGATCGCGCCGGTGGATTGCCGGCACCCCGGCGCAGGCCGGCGGGCGCACCGCCGCGACCCGCGCGGCCACATTCATCGCCCGCTCCGCCACCACATAGTGAAACGCCATGCGGCCGAAATCGATGATGCCCATGAACAGCAGCAGGAACAGCGGGATGGCAAGGCCCAGCTCCACCAGCGCGGCGCCATCCTGATTCCGGCGGAACCGGCGCAGGGCTGCATATGCCCGCCGCAGCCCCGTCATGTTCCGAACACCCGGCTTTGATCGGTGATGACCGTATTGATGGTGTTCAGGCTGCCGCCGTTCAGCGCAAAGACCCCGGCAAACGGGAAGGTCATGGTCAGATTGGCCTGCACCTGCACCACCGGCGCCGGCGAAATCCGGTAGCTGCCCGCCTGGCAGGTCAGGCTGGGGGTGACCGATGTCACCGAGAGGCTGGCCGGAAACAGCGCGTCGCCATCAATGCTTTCGCGCACGATATCCAGCAGCTGCGGCTGATGCGCGGTGACCGAGCCGCCGGAAGAACAGATGTCCTGCGGTGCCACCCGCGCCAGATAGCGGGCCGCATCGCGAACGCCGGAGATTGCGGCCTGATAAGACCACATCATCCGCCCGCCTTCGATGATCACCGCAAAGACCAGCAGCATCAGCGGCAGCATCAGGGCAAACTCCGCCAGCACCGCGCCCTTTTCCCCCCTGCGGAAGGCAGCCCACCCCGCTGCGGTATGTTTCATCCCAGCCATCCCGCTCACCTGTACAATTGAACAACATCACGGAAGATGCCCGCATTGCCGGTGCCCCCGGCGCCGCCGCCGGCGCTGCCGACCACCTCGCCCCAGATGTCCAGGGTCGGCGGCGAGGCCCCGTCATCGCCCACCGGCTCGGTCAGGAAAATCTTCACGAACTCCTCGACAGGCACGTCAGTGGTGGAGCCGTTGATCGGATTGGCGGTGCAGTCGACACCGGCCGCGATCACCACCCGGCGGTTGACATCCACGCTTTGATTGGACGAGCACATCGGGCGGCCGGTTTCTTGCAAAGGCTCGCCGAATTCATCCACCCCGGTGAGAATGGGCGTGCTGGTCCCTGGTCCGCCAGCCGCATGGATTTCTGCCAGGTAGTACTCAAACCGCGTCACGGCTGTGGGATGCGGATCCGCACCGCCATAATTTTTGGTGACGTACTCGTTTCGCCCGGCAACCCAGCTGCCATCACCAAAGCGGGAGCATCCGCCGGCACCGAAACAGTCGTCTCTCGGAAGTCCCATGCTATTGGATGGATCCTCGTTGCCGCCGATGCAGCTGCCGCCGCCGTTGGGCACGATGCCCTTGATGACATTGGGTGCGGGCGGGTAGTTGGGATTGTTGCGCATGCCGTTCATGATCGACTTGTAGATGTCAAAGCGCACATTGAAGATGGCATCGCGGATGCCGACCTTCTGGCCCGGCTCGATATCGACGCCGCGCTGGCTGAAGCACTGGGTGATGCTGCCCTCGGCCCCCAGCAGGCAGGCATCCAGCTGCGCGCCGCTGAGGCCGGCGCAAGGGCCCTCGTCATCAACCAGCACCTTGGCCGGGTCGAGAAAGCCGAAATCCCCCGGCCCCCAGGCAGACCCGTTGCCGCCGGAGCGCAGCAGGATCATCTCGCCGATGCTGGCATCCGCCGAAAAGCCGGGAGGGACGCAGAACATCAGCGGGGTGATGTCGCAGGCGTATTGGGTGAAGCCTGCCACCGATGAGGCCCGCGCCTGCTCATTCGGGCGGGTTGTTCCGGTTAGCGCGGCAAAGGCAGCGCCGTAGTAGGCGCCAACCGTGCTGGGTGTTGCCACGGCGCGGACGAAGACCGCCTCTGCCGGGTCAGTGGTGACGGCAGTCAGGGCGACGGAGTCGTCAGCGGGCAGTTCGGAAAAGAACGTCAGCGTGTAATCTGTATCGCCGCTCAGCACGCTGCCGCCGGTGCCGAAAGTCTTGCGGTCGCTTATCAGATCGGCGGCCGCGGCGCGGGCGCGGGTAATGGCATCATCCTTGCCGTCCAGTTCCCCGGCGGCTGCCAGCGCCACATTGTCGGTGAACGTCTGCAGCTCACTGCGGGTGATGCCGGTGCGGCCCAGGTCAAAGGACATCGCCGCAATCCCCAAAAGCACCACGAAGGTCAGCCCCCAGATGATCAGCATGGTGCCGCGCTCATCCGTCTTGAACTGTCTTATGCGGGCGGTCAGGCGCATGGCTGTCTTGCCTCCCCGGGGCTGCTGCGGTCAGCGGATTTCAGTTTCCGACACTTCGGTGCCGCGGCGGATCAGAACGGTTTTGCGCACCCGCTGCGGGGCCCCCTCCTGCTGCGGCTGCAGATTGCGCAGCACGTCGTTCAGGCTGATCGAGTCCAGCGGCACCTCTTCTTCGGGCGTGTCCACGTTGCGCAAGGTCAGGCTCAGCGTGCCGGCCCGTTGCGCCAGCGCCAGGCGCTGGCCTTCTTCCGGTGTCACTTCCACCGTCACGGTGCGGGCCACCCCCGGCGTGTCGGTTTCCTGGTTGGCATCCTGGTCCACTCCGATCACGCGGGCGTTCTGCAGGATGGTCACCGTCTTCAGATCGGCGCCGCGGCCTTGGGTCAGCAGGACATCGACACTGTCGCCAGGTGTCACGAATCCGCCTACTGCAGTCTCTGCGCTGACCTTGATGGCCATCGCCCGGTGATCCGGGCTGAGCGTCTGCACGATGGTGACCTTCTCGCCAAAATTGGAAATCTTCGAGTCGCGGATCGGCTCCCCCTGCGCAATCGCGCGGCGGGCGCGGCGCGGCGGCTTGCCGGGTTCCGGCAAGAGCACGTCATAACTGGTGAATGTGCCCGCGGGCCGCGCCTCGGCCGGCCAGGCAATGGTGGTCAGGGATTGCGCTGTCAGCGCCGTCCCGAAGGCGATATCCTGCGAGGCGACCACAACTTCGACCAGAGCGGGGCCCTGGGAATTGCCCGCAACGGTCTGGCCGTCGATGTAATCCTTGGCGACATAGGCGGAGCCGCCGGCCAGGGCCAGCCCGGAAATCATGCTGAGAAGTGATGAAATATTCATGCCAAACATCCTTTCGTCGCTGGCGTGCGCAGCAGAAGGACGGTCCCGGCTGTTCGTTGACTGAAGAGTCCGCAGGCTTCTGCTTCCTGCCATGCTTGCTGCCGCCATCGTCTGGTGCGGCTTTCAGGCGCACAGGCTCTGCTCCCCCTTTGCGAAGCCTGTGCCGCCAAACCTCCTAATCGGGATCAGGGGGTCGAATTGGGCATTTCGGCACCTGCTGCGACCATACCGTCTTCGATCTCGCCGCTCAGGTCGGTCAGCGCCGCGGTGCCCAAAGCCACGGCCAGGGCAATGGCGATGCCGTATTCCACCAGAGTCACACCGCGCTCATCGCGGCGCAGCTTGGACAGCATCATTTTCAGATATGCAGTCATTTCAGTCTCCCATCAGTTAAGCGCCGGCACGCCGGCGGTTCATGCGGACGCGGCGCCGAATAGCACCGGCCTGCATTGACCCTACCGGTTGCCGGAGGCGCGGCGCATCGGCCCGGAAGGCCAGAATCACACGTTAAGGATGTATTAATTCCCGCGAACGAACCGAGCAGGATGGGTCAGGGAGGAGGAGGCCGTTTGGCGCGCTGCAGCACCTGCCTTACTTGGCCTGAGACCTGCTGCGCGGGGCCATCAGCTGTTCCTTCAGGCTCATCGGGGCGGCAGGCGGCTCGTCGAAATTCAACCCCGCCTCCAGATGGCGCAAGTGCTCGTCCGCCAGCCGGACCAGCTCGTCAGTGTCGCCGGACTCCAGCACATCGACGATCCGGTCATGCTCATCCTCGGCGCAGGAGGAGCTGCCGGTAGGCGAATAAAGCCCCAGGATCAGCGTGCTGCGCATGGTCAGCTCCGACAGGAACCGCTCCAGCACCAGATTGCCGGCAATCTGCGCTATCCGCATGTGGAACTGGCGCGAGGCGCGCAGCTCTGCCGGTTTATCGCCCGCTTTGCGCGCCGCAGCTTCCTCAAGGATGTTGCCCCGCAGAAAGGCGATGTCCTCGGCTGAGGCCTGCCCCGAGGCGTGGCGCGCAATGGTGCGTTCGATCGCGCGGCGGGCCTGGAAAATGTCGCGCGCCTCCTTGGGCGAAGGCGTCATCACAAAGGCGCCGCGGTTCGGGCGCAGCTCCACCACCTGCTGCGCCGCCAAGGAGGCAAGCGCCCGGCGCACATTGGCGCGGTTGCAGGAAAACAGATCGCTCAGCGCCTGCTCGCCCAGCTTGGTGCCCGCCGGCAGCCGCTGTTCGGCAATCGCGTCGAGAATCGCATTCACGATTTGATCTTCGGGAGAATCCTTCATGAAGCCTCAAAAAAGTTTTCCTGCGCCGCCGCAACTTAAGGGCCGTCAGGACGCTTGGCAATGGCACCGAGGCGCGGCCGGCTTGACGTGTTATCAAATATTGTTAACAATAAATGACAACAAAGGAGGAGCGTATGAAAATCCTGGTCGTCAATCCCAACTCGACCGAGTCGATGACGCGGAAGATCGTTGAGGCCGCTGAGGCCGCTGCCAGCCCCGGTGTGACTATCCTGGGCGCGACCGCTGCTGGCGCCCCGCCCAGTATCGAGGGCCATTTCGACGAGGCGATGTCCCTGCCCGGCCTGCTGGCGCAGGTCGCCGCGGGCGAGGAACAAGGTGTGGACGGCATTGTCGTCGCCTGTTTCGACGACCCCGGCATCGGCGCCTGCCGCGAGCTGGCAACCGGCCCGGTGCTGGGCATCTGCGAAGCGGCGGTGAAGGCCGCCAGCATGCTGGCAACCTCCTTTTCCGTGGTCACCACCCTGCCCCGCGCAGTGCCGGTGATCGAGCATCTGATCCATGGCTACGGCCTCAGCCACCAGTGCCGCCGGGTTCGCTCTGCCGCGATTCCGGTGCTGGCGCTGGAGGAGGAAGGATCGGACGCGCGCCAGAAGATCCGCGCCGAGATCCTGCGCGCCATCGAGGAGGACCAGTGCGAAGCAGTGGTGCTGGGCTGTGCCGGCATGGCCGACCTCACAACCTGGCTGAGCCAGGAGACAGGCATTCCCGTCGTCGACGGGGTCAGTGCGGCAACGCGGATGATCGAGGCGCTGGCAGGCTGCGGCCTGCAAACCAGCAAGATCAACGCCTATGCGCACCCCAACCGGAAATAGTGGTATCGTCAGGGAGGAAGACATGACCATGAACGCAGAACTGGAAGCCGTCGTCGAAGGCGGCGGCATAGAGGAGCACAGCAGCAAGGGGATCGGGGAGGAGAGCCTTGCACCGCAGGAAACGCGGATCATGGATCCGTGGTCCTACCTGTTTGCCTGGCTGGGCGGCTGCGTGTCGATCGGCACGTTCACCATCGGCTCCGGCCTGGTGGGCACGCTGAACCTGCTGCAGACCTTTGTCGCCATCGCCATCGGCTGCACCGTGATCGGCATCGCGCTGATGATCAACGGCCAGGCCGGCCACAAATACGGCATCCCCTTCATGGTGCAGGCGCGCTCCGCCTTCGGCTTTGCCGGCACCCGTCTGCCTGCGCTGGTGCGTTCCGTTCCCGCCATCGTCTGGTTCGGCTTCCAGAGCTGGATCGGCGCCGGGGCGCTGAACCTCGTCTCCGACACGCTGTTCGGCTATGACAACATGGTGGCGTTCTTCATCGGCTTCCAGCTCTTGCAGATCGGCCTGTCGGTTCTGGGCTTCCACGGCATCAAATGGCTGGAGAACATCGGGTCCGTCTTCATCATCGGCTCGCTGATCTACATGTTCTTCAGCGTGATCAGCAAATACGGCGACGAGATCTCCGCCAACCTGGTCAATGTCGAAGGCACCTGGGGCGCGCCTTTCTGGGGAGCCACCATGCTATTCCTGGGCATCTACAGCACCATGATGCTGAACGTCTCGGACTACTCGCGCGAGCTGCGCCAGAATGTCGGCCCGTTCCGCCAGGTGGCAATCTATGCCAACTCGATCCTGCCCGCGACGCTGTTCATGGGTCTGATCGGCCTGATGGTCTCCGGCGCCACCGGCGAAGTGGACCCGATCAAGGTGTTCTCCAGTGCCGTCGACAACAAGCCGCTGCTGGTTATCACCCTGCTGTTCATCGCCTTCGCGCAGGTCACCACCAACATCCTGAACAACGTGGTGCCGCCGGCCTATGCGCTGATGGATATCTTCAAGATCAAGTTCAGAACCTCGGCTGTGATCGTCGGCCTGCTGGCCTTCGCCACCTTCCCGTGGGAACTGGTCAAGGATGAATCCGCTGCCGGCCTCAGCCTGTTCATCCAGACCTATTCCGCCTTCCTTGGCCCGATCTTCGCGATCCTGGTGGTGGACTACTTTATTCTGCGCAAGCAGGAGCTGGATCTGGACAAACTCTATGACGAGACCGGCCCCTATCAGGGCGTGAACTGGGCCGCGGTGATTGCCATGGGCATCGGGGTTGCAGCAGCGCTGATCTTCTCCGGTATCTCCTGGTACGCCAGCCTGCTGCCCGCCGGTGTCTCCTACTACCTGCTAATGCAGCATCTGCCGGCTGCCAAGCGGTTCCTGGACTGATCGCCGGTATACCTTGTCAAAGGAAAGCCCCGCCAGCGGCGGGGCTTTCCACGTGCGCTGGAGTGCCGGATCAGGCAGCGGCCTTGACCGCAGCAATCACGATATCCAGCGCCCGGTCCAGGTCTTCGCGGGAGATCGTCAGCGGCGGCGACAGGGTCAGCACGCTGCCCTGGCTGATCTTGTAGCTGAGACCGGCCTCCAGGCAGGCGTAGTAGATCTGCTCAGCCCTGGCGATACCAGGCGCCATGGTCTGGCGGTCCTCGACAATCTCCACCCCGAACATCAGCCCACGGCCGCGGATGTCGCCGACGATGGACACCTGGCCCAGCGCATCGCGCAGCCGCTCCAGCGCATGGCGTCCCAGCTCGGCAGCACGTTCCACCAGCCCCTCCTCCTCGAGGATCTGCAGCGTGGTCAGGGCAGCGCGGGCAGTCACAGGGTTTTTCTCATGAGTATAGTGGCCGATGGCAAAATCGCCGCAGACATCCAGATCGCGCCGCGCCACGCAGGCAGCAATGGGCAGAATGCCGCCGCCCAGCGATTTGCCCAGCGTCAGGATGTCCGGCACGATTCCGTCATGCTGGAAGGAGAACATCTGCCCGGTTTTGCCCAGCCCGGTGGGGATCTCATCCAGGATCAGCAGCACCCCGTGCTTGTCGCAGATCTCGCGCACCGATTTCCAGAACCCCGGCGGCGGCACGTTCGGGACCGCGCGCATCGCCTCGGCGATGAAGGCGCAATAGTCGCCGTCGCGGCCCAGCACATAATCGATCATCCGCGCGCAGGCCTCAGCGCTGGCCTCCAGCGACTTGTGGCCATAGGCGCAGTTCGACGGGGTGAAGGGGGCCACATGCTCCGTTCCCGGCAGTAGCGGCCCGGCGATATGGCTGCGGAAAGTGGCCTCTCCCCCGACCGAAGCGGCGCCAAAGCCCGCGCCGTGAAACGCATCCCAGAAGCTGAGGGTCTTGAACCGCCCGGTGGCGGCGCGGGCGATCTTCAGCGCCACCTCATTGGCATCGGAACCGCCGGTGGTGAACAGTGTCTTGCCCAGATCGCCGGGAGTGATCCCTGCCAGTTTCTCGGCCAGTTCCACTGCCGGTTCATTGGTGAAGCGGCGCGGCGCGAACGGCAGATCATCCAGCTGCTGCTTGATCGCGGCGACCAGTTTGGGGTGGCCATAGCCCAGGTGATGAACCGAGTTGCCATGGAAATCCATGTAGCGGCGGCCGTCCATATCCTCGATCCAGATGCCTTCGGCCTTGGCAATGGTGCTGACGCAGGGGCTGGACAGGCTCTGGTGCAGAAAGGCCTCCGCGTCCCGCTCCAGCAACGGTGCGGAATTGGGTCCGATGGATGTCTTCAGCCAAGCCTTGCGGGCCTCGGACGTATTGGATTCACCTTCCGTATGGACGAGCATGTGCCGCCTCCGTGCAGGGGGTCAAAAAGGATTGATGAAAAAGGCCGGGGCCGCGTGGAGCCAGCCCCGGCGGGCCGGTGTTATTCCGGCCAAGGGAGGGAGTAGGTCTTGACGTTGGTGAAGAATTTCATCGCCTCGATCACACCTTCCTTGACGCCATTGCCCGAGTCCTTGATGCCGCCGAAGGGGGACATCTCGATCCGGTAGCCGGGTTGTTCCCAGATGTTGCAGGTGCCCACGTCCAGACCGTTGATATAGGCAATCGCGCGGTTCAGGTCGTTGGTGCAGACGCCAGAGGACAAGCCGAACTCGGTCGAGTTGGAGATCCGCATTACTTCGGCATCATCATCCGGAACCCGGACGATGGGCACGATCGGGCCAAAGGTCTCCTCCATCACCAGTTCGCTGTTGTGCGGCACCTTGTCGACCACGATGGGCGGCAGCAACGCCCCCTGGCGGCCAGGGTGATACAGGATCTCCGCACCTTCCTCCGCCGCCTGCAGCACGCGGTTTTCAAACAGCTCCGCCGCCTTGTCGTGGATCACGCAGCCGAGCTCGGTTTCCGGGTCCTGCGGGTCGCCGAATTTGATCTTCTGCGCCTTCGCCAGAACCAGCGGCACAAAGCGGTCAGCAACGCTTTCCTGCACCAGGATGCGCTTGATCGCGGTGCAGCGTTGACCCGAGTTACCGGTGGCGCCCGCCACGGCAATAGTGGCCGCCTTCTCAAGATCGGCGTCGCTGAGATCATTCAGCACGATCAGCGGGTCGTTGCCACCCAGTTCCAGCGCCTGCCGCTTGTAGACACCTTTCTCCGCGATCATCTTGCCCACCGGCACGCCGCCGGTGAAGGTGATGATGTCGATGTTTTCATTGGTGATCATCTCGTCGCCAATGTCCTTGGGCCAGCCGGTAACCACCTGGAACATCTCCGGCGGCAGACCCGCCTCATAGAGGATATCGGCCAGCGCAATGCAGGTCAGCGGCGTCAGTTCCGTCGGCTTGCAAACCATGCAGTTGTTGGTGGCAATGGCAGGCGCGATCTTGTGGCTCACCATGTTCAAAGGATGGTTGAACGGGGTGATCGCCGAGATCGCCTTCACTGGTTCGCGTTTGGTGAAAATCTTGCGCGCCTTGCCGTTGTGGGTCAGATCGCAAGAGAAAATCTCGCCATCGTCCTTCAGCGCCTCGGCAGCGGCAAACTGATAGACGTCCTGCGCACGCTTGGTCTCATAGATCGCGTGCTGGTGGCAGATGCCCAGCTCCAGCGTCAGCCATTTGGCCAGCCACTCGCGCTTCTCGCCGATCAGCTCCCCTGCCCGCTGCAGGATCTGGCTGCGCTCATAGCGGGTCAGCTTGGGCGTATAGTTCGCAGCAATCTCAAACGCCTGGCGGGCGTGCTCGGCCTGGCCTGCGGGCACATGGCCCACCACCTCGTTGGTATAGGGGTAGAGAACCGGCACGGTTTCCTCGGTAAAGACCACCTCGCCGCCCATGCGCATGCCCTCGTTGCGGATTTCGATATCGCTCATCGCCTGATCCTTCATGGTTACAGCGCCGCCGCCTGCGCGGCATAGAAAAACGCATCAAAGTTGCGCAGCACCGGGCGCTCCGGCAGCGGCAGGACACGGTTGCAGATGAAGGGTACCTCCTGTTCGGTCAGCCCGCCATGGCTGCGCAGCGGCTCATTGAGCGCCGCCAGATCGTGGCGGTGCTCAGACGTGCCTATGCAGATGTTTTCGCCGGACACCAGAATGATGTCGCCAATCCGGTCGGCAGGCAGTTCGAACCGCGCCACCGCCTCCTCTCGGGTCAGCACATCGGTGATCGCGTCATAACCCGCGAGCCGTTCCATGATTTCCGAACGGTTCGCGCCTTCGGGCAAGTAGCAGGTGGCAAAGGAACCGAGCGCGCCATGGTGGACCACATAGGGGTCGGTGATCGGCAGGATCACCCGCGCCTGCCCCTCGCCCAGCCAGTCGTCCATCAGGTCCTGCACATAGATCACGCTGGGGGAGCCATCGGCGTGGTGCTTGGGCTTCATG
Source organism: Leisingera sp. JC11 (assembly GCF_040704725.1). Classification (NCBI taxonomy): domain Bacteria; kingdom Pseudomonadati; phylum Pseudomonadota; class Alphaproteobacteria; order Rhodobacterales; family Roseobacteraceae; genus Leisingera; species Leisingera sp. JC11. The sequence goes on along the minus strand of NZ_JBFCVS010000012.1, from coordinate 85,435 downwards.
CCATGATCGGCGGTCACCACGATGGCAGCGCCCAGCGCGTCGAGCTCCGTCAGGTACTTGTCGAACATCTCGTAGAAGGCCTTGGCCTCGGTCTGATCGGGGCTGTACTTGTGCTGCACATAGTCGGTGGTGGTTAGATACATCACATCCGGCGCCCATTCCTTCAGCAGCTTCACCCCGGCGGCAAAGACAAACTCGCTCAGTTCAGCCGAATAGACCTCTGGCTGCGCCATGCCCAGCCACTCACTGGCCTTCTCCTGACCATGCTCGGCCGCGGTCGAGGTATCCGATTTCTCCGCCGAGAAGCACTTGGCACGGTCATCGCCGAACGCCAGACCTGCCCCCAGAAGCGCCCGCAGCTTGTCCTTGGCGGTGACCACGGCCACTCGCGCGCCCGCATCATAGAACGCCTTGAACACCGTGGGCGCCCGCAAAAAGCGCACGTCGTTCATCATCACTTCTTCGCCGGTCTCCGGATCGATCAGGTAGTTGCCGCAGATCCCGTGCACCACCGGCGGACGGCCGGTCGCAATCGACAGGTTGTTGGGGTTAGTGAAGGAGGGCACCACCGAATGCGCCAGCCGGTCGGTGCCTTCCGCGCGCATCCGCTTGAGCGTCGGCATCAGACCGTCGGCAATCGCCTTGTCCAGATACTCCGGCTCGCAGCCGTCCAAGCAAATGGCAATCGCGCAGGTCTTGGGCACGTCATAGGCGCGGCCGTTTGCAACGACGGGGGATTGAATGGTCATATCTTTAAGTCCTCTGTGTCTCAGGCAGCCAGTTTGGCGCGTTCTTCCAGCGCCGCGGCGGGCGGGGCCGCGCTGGCGACGCCCATTTCGGCAAGTGTTTCCTTGGCGGCAGACACGACCTGCCGCATCACGTGTTCATCCATCTGCCCGATGCAGCCGACGCGGAAACTGTCCACAACCGTCAGTTTGCCAGGGTAGATGATAAAGCCCTTCTCCTTCATCAAATCGTAGAAGCGGCCGAAGACGAAATTCGCATCCGCAGGGCAAAAGAATGTGACGATGATCGGCGACAGCCATCGGTTCTGCAGCAGGGTCTCGAACCCCAGCTCGCGCATGCCTGCAACCATCACGTCGCGGTTGCGGGTGTAGCGGCCGCCGCGCCCCTCCACTCCGCCTTCGGCCTCATGCGCCTTCAGCGCTTCCAGGAAGGCCGCGACCACATGGGTCGGCGGCGTGAACCGCCACTGGCCGGTCTTTTCCATATGCGCCCATTGCGCATGCACATCCAGCGACAGCGAATGGCTGTTGCCCTTTGCGGCCTCCAGCTCCGCCTTGCGGGCAATGACAAAACCAAAGCCCGGCACGCCCTCTATGCATTTGTTGGCCGAGGACACCATCGCCTCGTAGCGGATCTGCGACGGCTGCAGTTCAATGGCGCCAAAGGCCGACATCGAGTCGATCAGCAGTTTGCGGCCCGCGGCATAGACGGCCTCGGAAATCTCCTCCACCGGGTTCAGGATGCCCGAGGAGGTTTCGCAGTGGATCGCCACCACATGGGTAATCGAGGGATCCTCCGCCAGGATCTGCGCGACCTCATCACCGCGCGGCGGCAGGTAGTCGCCCTTGTCCAGCAGCTGATAGGTGCGGCCCAGGTATTGCAGCGTCTGCGCCGAGCGCAACCCGTAGGCGCCATTGGCCAGCACTAGCGCCTTGCCGTCACGCGGAATGAAGGATGCCAGCATCGCCTCCACCGCAAAGCTGCCGGAGCCCTGCATCGGCACGCAGTCGAACTCCCCGGCGCCCTCACCCAAGAGCGCCAGCAGGCGGTTGCGCATGTCGTGGGTCATGGCGCGGAAGTCGTCGTCCCAGCTGCCCCAGTCCCGCAGCATGGCTTGTTTCACCTCATAGGATGTGGTCAGCGGCCCGGGTGTCAGAAGATATGGCTCGCCTAAAAAGGGCGGCTCGATCTGCGGTGCGGAAGCGGTCATTGCCTGTCTCCAAAGCATGGTTCGAGAGCATGATTGCGCCAGCCCCTTTCATATGTAAAATTGCAAAAAACAATTCAATGATAGGCCAGACCTATAGAAATCCGCGGGGAACGGATCATGCGCCATTCGCAGCTAAAGGCCTTTCACCATGTGGCTCTTCTGGGCGGCTTTTCCCGCGCCGCAGAAGCCCTGCATCTGACCCAGCCCGCGATCTCCGAGCAGGTGCGCAAACTGGAGCAGGACCACGACGTGCTGCTGTTCCGGCGCGAAAAGAAACGGGTGTTCCTGACAGAGGCGGGTGAGGAACTGCTGCATCTGACCAAGCAGTATTTCGAGGTGGAAACCCAGATAGGGGATTTCCTGTCGGCAACCCGCGCCGCGATTGAGGGCGAATTGCGCATCATCGCGGATTCGGCCCAGCACATGACCGGTTTCCTGGGACCGTTCCAGAAACGCTATCCGAATGTCGTCATCTCGCTGCGCGCGGGAAACACCGGCGAAATCATCGATGAGCTGCGCGACTATAACGCCGAAATCGGCGTGGCGGGCAGCTTGTCTCCCGGCAAGGACATGAGCGTGCTGAACCTCGGTGCCACCGGCATCGTTGCCTTCGCCGCGCGCGGGTTGCTGATGACCTCTCAGAAGACCCTGTCGTTCCGGGAACTGTCACAACTGCCGCTGGTGTTCCGCGAGGAAGGCTCCAAGACCCGCGAGAAGGTGGAGACGGCCGCCCGCGAGCAGGGCATCCGGCTGAAGCCCGCGATTGTCGCCGAGGGCCGGGAGGCCGTGCGCGAGCTTGTTGCCTCCGGCGCGGGCATCGGCTTCGTCTCCGAGGCCGAGTTTGGCCACGACGACCGCCTGGTCAGATACAGCTTGCGCGATGCAGAGCTCACGATGAGCGAAAGCATCATCTACCTCACCCAGCGCCGCGACGTCCGGGTGATCCGCGCCTTCATGGAGTTTGCCAAAGGTATCCAGGCCGAACGAGAGACACGGTAAAAAAATGAGTAAGCGGAGTGGCAGGCCATTCCCCGTGTGTTCCGTTCAGAAGTATCCGGGGAAGTACGCACGGTCGGCCGCCCGGAGGATTTCCCCGGCGCCTGTCCTGTTGAACTTATCGGGATAGGCTTCGCAATGTTTGAGCCCTGCAGCAGGCCAAGTGCCTGCCGGCCGCCGCCGGGACGGGTATCCGCTTAAAGCGTGCCGGAGCTACCCCCGCAAACTGCCATCAGTCAAGCGAGTCAGCCCGGTCTGTGCCAAAGCAATACTCAATTCTTCACTAAGGGCATCCCACAGCTGTTCCAGTCCCTGCTCACCAGCAGCCGCGATTGCATATTGCAGAATTCTTCCGATAAAGACGAAGTCTGCACCTACGGACAGGGCTTTAAGAACATCCTCGCCGGAACGGATGCCGCTGTCGTAAAAAACCGGGTATTCCGGCCCAAGATCCGCACGGATTTCTGCCAGCATTTCTATCGGGGCCGGGGCTGCCTCCAGCTGGCGGGCGCCGTGGCTGGAGACCTGAATGGCATCCACCCCCGCAGCAACCAGCGCGCCGGCGTCTTCGGCGTCCAGCACGCCCTTCACCACCAGTTTGCCGGGCCAGAGATCGCGCAGCCGGGCCAGGGTGTCCCAGGTGGCGCGCGCCCGGCTTTCGGTGCGGTCGAAGTCATAGCCCTCCATCTCGAAATTTGCCATCACCGGCTTGCCCTTTAACAGGGCCGCCAGCGACCACCGCGGGTGCAGGGCAAAGTCGAGGAACTGCCGCGGGCCGATGCGGAACGGCATCTTGAAGCCGTGGCGCAGCTCGCGCGGGCGGCGGCCGACCTCGGGCACATCGACCGTCAGCACCAGCGTCTGATAGCCGGCCGCGCGGGCGCGCTCGGCCAGCTTGAAGGTGCCAGTGCCGTCGCCGCTGAAATAGAGCTGGAACCAGGCATAGCCCTCTGACGCCTCCAGGATGGTTTCCAAGGGGGTCGAGGCGACGGTGGAGACCCCGTGCGGCACCCGGTAGCGCGCCGCCAGCCGCGCCAGCATCAGGTCGGCACCTGGGGCCGCAAGGTTGCACATGCCCATCGGGGCAATCCCGAAGGGCCGGTCTGCTTCGGCGCCGAATACCCGGGTGGCCAGCGAGCGCTGGCTGACATCGCGCAGGATACGGGGCCGCAGGGTGATGGCGTCCAGGGCAGCGCGGTTGCGCACCGCCCCGGTTTCCTGCCCGGCGGCGCCGTCGATGTAGTCAAACACCATCCAGGGCAGCCGCCGCCGGGCCAGGCGGCGGGCATCCTCGGCGGAATGGATGGCGCCTGCGCCCATCAGCCGGCCACGGCCTTCATGAAGCGGTCGCGGATCACCACCGGGTCCATCGTGATCACCGGCATCTTGGCGTTGCCGCTGTCACATTTGACCACCAGCACCGTCGCCTCACCGCTGGCCAGCGCTTCCTCCAGCGCCGGGCCGGTGTCCTTGTCCTGCACCTCCACCACCCGGACGCAGCCGGCGGCGCGGGCCATGGCGGCCAGGTCGGTGCGCTGGCTGGTATAGGTCGGCTGGTCACCGGTGGAGCCATAGGAGCCGTTGTCGACGATCATCAGGATGTAGTTGGAGGGTGCGTTGTTGCCGATGGTGGGCAGGGTGCCGAGGTTGGTGAGGATCGAGCCGTCACCGTCGATCACGATCACCGGTTTCGGCTGCGCCAGCGCCAGCCCCAGCCCGATGGAGGAGGCAAGCCCCATGGTGCCCAGCATGTAGAAATTGGTGGGCTGGTCGTCGATCGCGTGCAGCTCCTGTGACGGAATGCCGATGTTGCAGACAACCAGCTGGTCCCGCAGGATGGGCGCGATCTCTTTCAGGATTTCAGAACGGATCATTGGTCGCCATAGCCTCCCCAGAAGTTGGCGTCGGTCAGGATGGCAACGGGCTTGTTGCACATGAAGGTGTATTTCAGGATGTTGTCCAGCTCCTCGACATCTTTCTGCCAGTGGAAGTGGTAGGTCGGGATGTTGAGCTGGGCCAGCAGCGCCTTGGTATGCACCGCCATTTCCACCTGGCAGGCCACCGGCTCGCGCAGTTCGCCGCGGTAGGAGATCAGCATCGGCAGCGGCATCCGGTAGTATTGGATCAGCGTCGCCAGCGTGTTGATCGTCACTCCGATGGCGGTGTTTTGCATGATGATGGCCGGGCGCTTGCCGCCCATCCAGGCGCCGGCGCAGAGCCCCATGCCCTCGTCCTCCTTATTGGAGGGGATGTGGAAGATGTCGTCGCGCTGGTCGATCTCCTCGATCACGCCGGCCAGCTGCTTGCAGGGCACGGTCGTGACGAAGGAGACGCCGTTGGCGGCCAGATCGTCAGCGATCCTCTTGTCTATGTTCATGGTCGGTAGCCTTTGCTTCGGGTGTCGTGTTCTGGGTCAGGCGGTCCGGCAGACGTGGACTGCACACGGGGCGTGGCGAACCACGCGGGCAGCTGTCGAACCAAGGAAAAAGTCGCTGAGGCCCGGTTTGTGCGAGCCGACGACGATGCAGTCCATGCCGTGTTTCTCCGCGTATTCGACAATGGCGCGGTAGGACCGGCCCTTGACGATCTCTGCAGTCACATTGCCGTGGCCTGCGGTCTTTGCGGCGAGCAGCTGGCGGGCCTTGTCGTAGCCTTCGCGCACGGTGTCTTCGTCCAGGTAGGCAGTGACTGAACTGTGCACCGCCTCATAGACATGCAGTGCAGTGATCTGCCCGCCCGGATTGCACAGGGTGGCGGCGGCCTTCAGCGTCGTTCCGGAAACCCCGTGATCCAGGGCCATGGGAACCAGGATTTTGTCATACATGGTTGCTCTCCGTTTGCTCCGTGCGCAGGCTCATGCCCAAGGGTCGAGGATGATTTTGGGTGCCGCCACCGCGCCGGACCGCAGGTCGCGAAAGGCGGCGGCGCCGTCCGACAGCGGCCGCTGTTCAGGCCAGTCCAGCGGGCCAAGGCGGCCGTCGAAGATCGCCTGCGCGGTGTCGCGGAAGTCCTGCGCGGTATAGGTGTAGGTGCCGATGAAGGTGATCTCCTGCAGCGTCATGCGGCGGATATCCAAGCCTCCGGTGTCCTCACCCAGTCCGACATGGGCAATCACCCCGCCGGGCGCGGCAGTTGCTGAGGCCGCGGCACGGGTGGCGGCATAGCCGACGGCGTCCACCACCAGCGGCACCATACCCTGAAACTCTGCGACAGCCTGCTGGCCGCAGCGGTCCGTCAGGAAGGCACGGCGCGCAGCATTGGGTTCCTGGATGGTCACCTCCGCCACCCCCATCGCCCTCAGCGCCAATGCCGCCGCCAGGCCGATGGCGCCGCCGCCTATCACCAGCGCGCGGCGCTCTGTGCTTGGATGCAGCGCCTCCAGCGCCAGCCGGGCGGCGTGCCAGCTGACTGCCAGCGGCTCGGCCAGCGCGGCCTTTTCCAGAGGCACCTCGTGCGGGACGGTCACCAGGTTGCTTTCCGGCATTGCCACGAACTGGGCAAAAGCGCCCTCGCGCGGCGGCATCGAGATGATCTGGCGGCTGGCGCATAGGTTTTCGCGCCCCGATGCGCAGGCAGCGCAGCCGCCGCAGGTCACCAGCGGATTGATCGTCACCCGCCGGCCCGCTTGCGGTCCGTCCTCGATCACGCCGGCGGCCTCATGCCCCAGGATCAGCGGCGCAGGCCTGCGGTTGTCGTGGCCCAGATAGGCGTGCATGTCCGAGCCGCAGATGCCGGAGGCGCGGATGCGGATCAGATGTTCGCCGTCCCGGCCCGCTGCCATTGGCACTTCGCGCAGCGCCAGCGTCTCAACCCCTTCATAAACCAAGGCTTTCATTTCGCGGTGAACCCCCCGTCAACCATCAGGATTTGCCCGGTCACATAGGCCGACGCCTCCGAGCACAGGAACAGCAGCGGCCCGTCGATATCCTCCAGGCGGCCGTTGCGGCCGATACAGGTCTGCGCCGCGTTGCGGGCGGCGCGGGCCTCATCCCCGAACACCGCCTGGGTCAGCTCGGTCGGGAAGAACCCCGGCCCGATCGCGTTGGCGGTGATGCCATGGGGCGACCAGGCCTCTGCCATGGCACGGGTCAGCTGGCCGATCCCGCCCTTGCTGGCGCCATAGGCGATGCCGCCGGGAAAGGCGCGGGCGGTCTGGAGGGAGGCAAAATTGACGATCCGCCCCCAGCCCCGCTCCTTCATCGCCGGCACCAGCGCCTGGCTCAGGAAGAAGGGCGCCGAAAGGTTCAGCGCCAGGGTCTGGTCCCAGCCCTCCGCCGTGACGTCATCCGCGGTCTGCCGCGTGTTGACGCCTGCCGCATGCACCAGGATGTCCGGCGCCCCGAAGGGGGCGGAGACCGCCTGCCGCAGCGCTTCCAGCCCGCTGCGGTCCGCCACATCCGCTGCCGCATATGCGGCAGCCGGGCCGATCTCTGCGCAGAGACTTTCCAAGGCCTCCGCCCGGCGGGCCACTGCGACCACCTGCGCCCCGGCAGCGGCCAGCGCGATGGCCGCCCGCCGTCCCAGGCCGGAACTGGCGCCAGTGATGCAGGCGGTCCGGCCTGCCAGATCGAACAGGGTTCGCGAGTCAGCCATTGGCGGTCAGGTCGAAGGTTTCGTCCGGGAAATACTTGGCCAGCCGTACGTCGGCAGCACGGGCGTGGCCCTCCATCCCCTCCAGCCGGGCAATCCGGGCCGTGGCCTCCGCCACCGGCTTGGAGCCCTCGCGGGTGGCGCGCTGCCAGGTCACGATCTTCATGTATTTGTGGACACTGAGACCACCGGTATAGCTGGCCGCGCGCGAGGTCGGCAGCACGTGGTTGGTGCCCGCCGCCTTGTCGCCATAGGAGACTGTGGTCTCCTCGCCCAGGAACAACGAGCCGTAGCAGGTCAGTTGCTCCAGCCACCAGTCCAGGTCCTCTGCCTGCACGGTCAGGTGCTCGGGCGCGTATTCGTCGGAACAGGCCGCCATGTCCTCTCGGTCTGCACACAGGATCACCTCGGCATAGTCGCGCCAGGCCGCAGTGGCGTTCTCGCGGTTCACCTCTGGCAGATCGTCGATGTAGCCGGGGACCAGCCTCATCACTTCCTCGGCCAGGGTGCGGTCATCCGTGACCAGCCAGACCGGCGAGTTGTAGCCATGCTCTGCCTGGCTCACCAGATCAGTGGCGACGATTTGGGCATCCGCCGTGCCGTCGGCCAGGATCAGGCTGTCGGTCGGGCCTGCAATCATGTCGATGCCGACGCGGCCGAACAGGATCCGCTTGGCCTCTGCCACGAACTGGTTGCCGGGGCCGACCAGGATGTTGGCCTTGGGCAGGCCAAAGAGCCCAAAGGTCATCGCCGCAACGCCCTGCACGCCGCCCATCGCCATGATCTTGTCGGCGCCGCAGATATGGGCGGCATAGACAATCGCAGGGGCCACACCCACGCCGGGGCGCGGCGGCGAGCAGGCGGTGATGTGCTTGCAGCCGGCCACCTTGGCGGTGGTCACGGTCATGATGGCGCTGGCGATATGGCTGTAGCGCCCGCCGGGCACGTAGCAGCCCGCCGCATCCACCGGTATTACCTTTTGCCCGGTGACGAAGCCGGGGGAGATTTCGGTTTCCACATCCCGCATCGTGCTTTTCTGCAGCTCGGCAAAGCGGCGCACGTTGTCGTGGGCGAACTGGATATCAGCCTTCAGCTTCTCCGGCACCTGGGCGCAGGCTGCCTCGATCTCCTCGGTTGTCAGCAGCACGTTGCCTTCGTAACGGTCGAACTTGGCGGCATATTCCAGCGCTTTGGCGTCGCCGCCTGCCTCGATGTCGTCCAGGATGCCCTGCACGATCTTGTGTGTCTCGGAGGCATCCGATTTGGGGGTCAGGGCAGCCTTTTTCAGGTATTCTCGGGTCATTTCCAGGGGGTCCTACTTGTAGATATCGGGAAGCAGAGTGGTCGAAATCGGCGGAACGTAGGCGATCAGCAGCACCACGATCAGCATGGTCAGCACGAAGGGCACGGCGCGGGCGGCGATCTTCAGGATGGACTCGCCGGTGATGCCGGAGACGACGAACAGGTTCAGCCCCAGCGGCGGGGTGATGAAGCCCACTCCCAGCGCGGTGATCATCATGATGCAGAACTGGATCTCGTTCATGCCGATGTTGTCGGCGAGCGGCTTCAGGATCGGCGCCAGGATCACGATGTTGGGGGTGGTCTCCATCACGCAGCCCGCAGCGATCAGGATGCAGATCATCAAGAGGATCAGCAGCGACGGATCATCGGTCAGCCCGGTCACCGCGGTGACAAAGCCCTGCGGCACGCCCATGATCGCCAGCGCCTCTGCCAGCGGGGCGGAGAAGGCGATGATCGGCAGGATCACCCCGTTCACCTTAGCAGAGCTGACCAGCATCGCCGGGAAATCCGACAGTTTCAGCGTGCCCAGAATGAAGCCCATCAGGATGGTGACGACAACCGCGGTGGCGCCGGCCTCGGTCGGGGTCAGGCGGCCGGAGAAAATGCCGTAGAAGATGATGCCCGGCACGATGAAGGCATACCAGCCGGACTTCAGCGCGTGGCCCAGGTTGCCCAGCCACTCCACCAGGCCCATGTTGCCGCCGGTCTCGTAGGTATAGAGCCGGTTCATGATAATATTGGTGATCAGGATCGACACCAGGATCGCCAGGCCCGGGATCAGCGCGGCCAGGAACAGGGTGGAGGCGGAAATGCCCAGCACCAGACCGATGATGATATAGGCGATAGAGGGCGGGATCAGGATGCCGGTACAGGCGCCCGCCGCCACCAGCGCGCAGGCATAGGGGCGCGGATAACCGCTTTCGACCAGCCGGTTGATGGTCATCCGCCCGACCGCTGCGGCGCCGGCCGCGTCAGAGCCGGAAATCGCCGCGAACATGCCGCAGACCAGCACCGTGGCCGACCCGAAGCCGCCGCGCGTCCAGCAGGTCAGCGCCTCCGCCACATCGAGGAATTTCTTGCTGAGTCCGGTCCGTACCAGCACGTCGCCGGTCAGGATGAACAGCGGCACCGCGGTCAGCGCAAAGGCGTCGATGCCTGTGAACAGGCTCTCGCCGATGGCGCTGAGCGGCAGATCGCCCGACATCACCAGCATGGTGATCGCCGCCGCGCCGATGGCAGCCCAGACCGGTACCGCAAGCGCGATCAGCGCCACGAACATGATCACCGGCAGGTAGAAATCCCAGCCCAGTTCGACTGTTTGATTAAGTGAATTCCACAGCATCGCTCAGGCCCCTCAATCAAACAGCTTGTCGCCTTCAAAGACGGGGGTGCCGTCGCGAAGGCTGCGGTAGTCGCGCAGGAAGGATTGCAGCAGGCGCCAGATCATCAGGGCAAAGCCTGCGGGCACCGCCATCAGGAACCAGACCATCGAGATCCGCAGCCCGTGGCTGACTGAACCGAATTTGGCTGAAACCAGCACCGTCTCGAACGACCAGTAAAGCGCCACAAGCGCGACCACGAACATCACCAGATCGCCGAAGATGTAGATCAGCGCTTTGGGCCGCGGACCCAGATAATGCAGGATCACATCGATCCGGATATGGGCGCGTTCCTTGACCGCCGCCGCGGCGCCGATCCAGGCCAGATAGATGAAGGAATAGCGGACGATCTCCTCGCCCCAGATCGAGGAAAAGGCAAACAGCTCACGCCGGATCACCTCGATCGCCATAGTGATGACCAGCATCACATAGAACACCAGGAGCAGCCAGCGCTCTGCGTTCTTGTCGATGGTTCGCAGGAAATTCATTGCCGTTCCCGTGGTTCAGGCGCACCCCCGCAATCAGCCCGGCAGGCTGTCGCAAGGGCGGCTGTTGAGTAATGGGCGGGCGCCGTGTCACGGCGCTCCGGCCCGGTGCGGCTCAGGCGTCGTGCACGTAGTATTTGCCCTGGGTGCCCGCGGCCTCTTCCAGCTTGGCAAAACTCTCCATCGAGCCTGCCAGCTCGGTCTTGAAGGAATCCCATTCGCTGCGCTGGTAGCCGCCGGCTTCTTGCCACTCACCCAGCTGATCACCGCTGAGGGTGTGGAATTCGACACCCGCCTTGGTCAGTTCGGCCATGGCATAGGCGCGGGCAGAGGGCACTTTGGACAGGTTCTGATGCGCGGTCATCTCCGAGCCCCACATCACGCCCTCCTGCACGTCGGCAGGCAGCGCGTTGAACCATTCCAGATTGCAGGAATAGACCTGGCTGTCCGGCACCGCCTGGGTGAAGGTCACATGGCTCAGAATGTCCTTGAAACCAAAGACATAAAGCGCTCCGACGGAGGGGTCGAGCGCATCTGCGACCCCCTGCTTGATGGCCGAGGGCGTCTCGCCCCAGGCCACCGGCGTCGGGTTGGCGCCGACCATGCGGTAATACTGCTGCAGCATCTTGGATCCCGGCACCCGGAACTTCACACCTGCCATATCACCGGGTGACAGCACCGCGTTGCCGCCTTTGCGCACCGCTACCACGCGGGGGTCGATGTTCACGTAAAACAGCGCCTTGAAGCCGGCGGCCTCCACCTTGGGATGCACCTCGGCCTTCCAGAAATCCGAGTTGACCAGATTGGTGAACCGCTGGTTGGAGCCGCAGAGATAGGGCATGTTGATCAGGTCAACGGTGGAGGCGAAGGGGGCGAAATTCGACAGCGAGTGCTGCGCTGCCTGAATGGTGCCGCCCTGAACTTTTTGCACCAGCGCGCCGCCCGCGCCCAGCTGGCCGCCGGGGGCCAGCTTGACATAGATCTTGCCATTGGTGGCGTTCTGGATGTTCTCCTTCAGATCCAGCTGCATGATCGGATAGCTGCGCGACGCGCCCAGCACATAGGCGGTGGCCACGGTCATGATATGCTCCGCCGCGCGCTCGCGCTCTTTCTCTTCCTTGGCAGTCTGCGCTGCGGCCTCAGACGACCACAGCACCCCGCCGGCACCGGCCACCAGCGCCGCGGTGAAAGAGCCGGTTGAGGCCAGTTTCAGAAAATTGCGGCGCTCAGCAGATTTGAGGCCATCCTTGCCATTCGTCATTGTTTTCCTCCCTAGAAATCCGTCAGCTGCCGTTCTTGTTCTTGTGGTCAGCCTCGCGCTTGAGAATTGCCGCCACGAACAGGATCGAGGCGGCAAACAACACCAGCATCTCCCCGACATCCCCCAGCAAGCCGCCGCCGCCAAAGGCGCCCAAGGCGACATTGGCAAAGAACACGGCAAATACGGCAGCAGCAGACCAGAGAAACATCGCAAGATCCCGATTATTATCCCAACCCCATTTGTAAGCGCTTACATCTGAAATGCAAGCGCTTACATAGAAGGATGGCAAGCGCTGCATTTTGTGGTATGACGAGGGGCAAAGGAATGGCAGGCGTCACATGGGAAAAACCCGTTCAGCTCCGACACTTAACGATGTTGCTAAGGCGGCGGGCGTTTCCACCGCCACAGTGTCGCGCTGCCTGAATTCTCCGGACCGGGTGATCGAGGCAACCCGCCAGAGGGTGATGCAGGCGGTCGAATCACTGGGCTACACGCCGAATTTTGCGGCCCGCGTGATGGCGGCCAAGCGCAGCTTCACCATCGGCGCCATAATTCCGACCATGGACAACGCCATCTTCGCCCGCGGGCTGCAGGCCTTTCAGGACCAGTTGCACGAGAACGGCTACACGCTCCTGGTATCCAGTTCAGCCTACGATCCCGAGGTGGAGCGCGAACAGATCCGCACCCTGGTGGCCCGAGGCGCCGACGGCCTGCTGCTGATCGGGCATGCGCGTGATGCAGAAATCTACGAGTATCTGGAGCGCCATCAGGTCCCGTCAGTGGTTGCCTGGTCCTATGCCCCTGAGGCGCAGCGGCCGTCTGTCGGTTTCAGCAACGCAGAGGCCATGGGCGAACTGGCGCGCAGTGTGATTTTCGCCGGCCACCGGCGGATTGCCATGATCTCGGGCATCACACAGGGCAACGACCGGGCCCAAGGCCGGGTGGAGGGCGTGCAGCAGGCGATGGCCGAATACGGGCTGGATGCCAGCGCTTTGACACTGATCGAAACGGCTTACGAGATTGACAAGGGCGCTGAGGCCTTCGGGCAGCTGATGGCCCTGACCCCGCGCCCGACGGTGGTCATGTGCGGCAACGATGTGCTGGCTGCCGGTGCTCTGCGCGAGGCGCGCAGACTGGGAATCCAGGTGCCTGAGCAGGTTTCTGTGACTGGGTTTGACGACATCGAATTGGCAGAGATCGTCAGCCCTGCCCTGACAACCGTGCATGTTCCGCACCGTGAAATGGGACGCAAGGCGGCGTGCGAACTGACGGCAATGGTTGAAGGCAAATCGGAAGGCCGATCGAGCTGCATCAGCACCAGGCTTGTGACCCGTCACTCTTTGGCTGGGCCTCCTTAAAGTTCAAAGGAAAAGGCGCGCGATGTTAAGGCTGTTCCGCCGTTTCGATGCGTGATCAGGCGAAAGTCAGGCAACAACCGGCGACCGGGCTGTTTCCCCAGCGGGCGGAAAGGGTTTCCTGGCAGGTTGGAGGTGGAAATCCAATCCGGTGAGCCGCAAGCAAGCAGGTGAAATCAGAACGCCAATGTCGGGACATCGACAATCGCCGCACCGCCATCGACCGTCAGAGCGGCCCCGGTAATCATGGCAGCCTCCTGCGAGCAAAGGAACGCAACGGCGGCGGCAACCTCTTCGCCCGTGGCCGGGCGGCGCAGCGGCACGTCGCGGGTGACCAGGCTGTAGGCGTCCTCGATGGAAGCAAGCCCCCGGCGCTCCACCAGCTCTGCCATCTCGGCATCGGCCATTTCGGTGCGGACCCAGCCGGGGCAGATCGCGTTGCAGCGCACGCCGTGCCTGCCATAGTCGCGGGCAATCGACCGGGTCAGCCCCAGCAGCCCGTGTTTCATGGTGACATAGCCGCAGGCCTCTGGCCCGGCCGCCAGGGCAGCTATCGACGCCATCATCAGGATGCTGCCGCGCCGTTCCCTCAGCGCCGGCATGGCGGCGCGGGCAGAAACCATTGCCGTGTTCAAATTGGCCTGCACCGCGGCGGCCCAGTCTTCATCACTGATCCCGGTGAGTGTGCCGAAGCCAAAGCCGCCCGCATTGCAGACCATCACGTCCAGCCCGCCCCAGCGGTCGCGGGCCAGCTCCACCAGAGACTCCATATGCTCTGCACTGGCGGCATCCCCTGCCACGGCAATGCCGCCGCAGCTGTCCGCCACTTTTCCGATCGGTTCCAGCCGACGGCCGGTCAGGATCACATTGCCGCCCTCAGCCGCAATCCGGCGGGCCGTGGCGGCACCGATGCCTGTGCCCGCGCCGGTGATGATCGCGGCCTTGCCTTCAAAGCGTGTCATGGCTGGATACCCTTTCTTGCCAGATATTCCTGCGCCAGCGTCCGGGTGGACCTGATGAACCGCTGATTGCGATCGGCGGCTCCGGGTTCGTCCATGCGGGTAATGATCCAGCCCGCATAGGTTGCCGAGCGCAGCACGATGAACAGATCGAGTGCCGCCAGGTCGATCGCCCGTTCCGACAGGTAGCCGGCAATCAGTGCGCCGCGCAGCGCCGGGTAGTCGGCCTCCCGCATGTTCTTGAGCAGCGTGGTGGCCAGATCGAACAGCCGGAAACCGAAGCCGCTGTCGTCAAAGTCGATCAGCTGCAGCTTGTCGCCGTCCGCCATCACGTTTTCGCGCACCAGATCGGCGTGAATCAGGCCATAATCAAGTTTGCCCTCCAGCTGCTGCAGCTCGGCACCGGCTTCCCTGCGCAGGGCAAGGAACAGCGCGCGGTCCTCTGCCGTCAGAGAAGGGTTTTCCCAGAACCGGCCCCAGACCGGGTTTTCGCCAAGCAAGCCGTCCCGGTCCCAGGACCAGCGGCTGAAGCCCTCTGGCGGCGTCCAGCGGTCGGAGACCGCGTGCAGCCGCGCCATCTCCCGGCCGATGCCGTGCAGCAGCCCGGCGCGGTCGGCCGCGGCCAGATCCTCGCCCGTCTTGCCAACCGGAGCGCCGGAGAGCCAGGTCAGCACATCGACCTGGACTCCGCCGGCCACGTGCAGGAAGTCACCCGAAGCCGAAGGGATTGGGGCGGGCACATTCAGGCCGCCCTCCGCCGCGGCGTTCATCCACTGCAGTTCCGACCACAGCTCTGCGTCCGTCCGGTAGCCGGGGCGGTGCAAGCGCAGCGCATAAGACCGGCTGCCGTGATCCACCCGGTAGACCTGGTTTTCGCGGGTGGCAATCAGGCGGGCAGCCGCGCCCTCCATCCCCCAGAGCGCCAGGGATTTCTCCACTGCGGCGGTCACGGCTGCACCGGGATTTCGGCCAGAACTTCATCCAGCGTATCGAACAGCAGGTCGGCGTTTTCCCTGGAGAACGGCATCGGCGGGCGGATTTTCAGGGTGTTCTTGTGGCGGCCCAGCTTGGAATGGATGATGCCACGGTGGCGCATGGCGTTGATCACCCGGTCGGTGAAGGCGCTGGCCGGCTCCTTTGTGGCGCGGTCCAGCACCATTTCGGCGCCAAACACCATGCCGGAGCCGCGCACATCGCCGATGACATCATATTTTTCCTGCAACGCTGTAAGCCGGGTGCGGGCATGGGCGCCGACAGCCTCGGCATGGGCCAGCAGGTTCTTGTCCTCGATCTCCTCCAGCACCGCCATCGCCGCGGCACAGGACACCGGGTTGCCGCCGAAGGTGTTGAAGTAACGGTAGCCCGAGCGGAAGGTTGCCAGGATTTCACCGCGGGTGACGACACCGCCGACCGGATGGCCATTGGCCATCGGCTTGCCCAGCGTCATCACATCCGGCACCACGCCCATCTTCTGATGCGCCCACATATGGGTGCCGGTGCGGCCAAAGCCGGACTGCACCTCGTCGCAGATCAGCAAGCCGCCCGCTTTGCGCACCACCTCTGCCGTGGGCTTCAGCCATCCGCCGGGATGGTTCGGGAAGCCCTCGTTCAGGAAAAAGGGGCAGATCACCAGCGCGGCAAAGCCGGTGCCCGCCGCTTCGTGCGCGGCGATCTGTTCCGCCACGGCGGCGGCGAATTTGGTACCGTCCGGATCCGGGTTCCGGTAGCTGTCCGGCGCCTCGGCAAAGCGGAAGTACTGCGCCAGCCCGAACCCGACCGTTGGCGTGTTCGAGCAGCTGAGCTGGCTGACCAGCGCAGTGTTTCCGTGATATGTCGCGTCGGTTGCCACGATTCCGCGCTTGCCGGTCATTGCCTCGGCCATGCGCAGGGCAATGTCGTTGGCCTCCGATCCGGTGCAGGTCAGGATGGCGGTGTCGAGCGAGGCATCCATGGTGGCGGTCAGCTTCTCTGTGTAGTCGAGAATGCCATCGTGCAGGTAGCGCGTGTGGGTGTTGAGCGTGGCTGCCTGGCGGCAGATCGCCTCCACCACCCGCGGGTTGCAGTGGCCCACATGCGGCACGTTGTTGTAGCAGTCCAGATACTTGTGCCCGCCAGCGTCCCACAGCCAGACGCCCTCGCCCCTGACGATATGCAGCGGCTCATCATAGAAGGTGGAGACATTCGGCCCCAGCAGCCGGGCGCGCCGGTTAATGAGATCCTGGGATCTGGGGGACAGTGTCATGGCGTTTCCTCGTGTCAAAGCTGAATCCAGGCGGACTTGCGGTCGGAGTATTTCTCCAGAGCGTGCAGGGATTTGTCATGGCCGTTGCCGGACTGCTTGACCCCGCCCAAAGGCACCGTCAGGTCAGAGCCGCCGTAGGTGTTCACATGCACGATGCCGGCACGGATGCCCGAAACCATCCGGTGCGCCCGGCTGAGGTTGGCGGTCCAGACCCCGGCGGAGAGGCCGTAGGTGGTGGCATTGGCGAGGCGGACTGCTTCCTCTTCATCCTTGAAGGTGGTGACGGCCAGCACCGGGCCGAACACCTCATTCTGGAACAGATTGTCCTGCGGTTTCACCCCGGCCATGATGGTGGGCTGCATGTAGAAGCCGCCGGTCTCTTCCAGGATGCGCTGGCCGCCGCTGCGCAATTCGGCCCCCTCAGTCTCGGCGCGGGCGGCGAACTCCAGGTTGGCCTCCAGCTCCGCCAGCGAATGCACCGCGCCGATCTGACTGGCGAGATCGAGCGGGTCGCCGACGCGGAAAGCCTCGGCATGGCGGGCCATTTCTGCGATGAAATCCTCGGCAATGTCCTCCTGCACCAGCAGCCGCGACCCGGCCACGCAGACCTGGCCAGAATTGCGGAAGATGCCCGCTGCCGAAACCTTGGCCGCCTCGGCCAGGTCCGGCGCATCGCTGAAGACGATGTTGGGGGATTTGCCGCCCAGCTCCAGATAGCAGCGCTTGAGGTTGGAGCGGGCCGAGTATTCCAGCAGCCGCCGCCCGGTGGCGCCGGAGCCGGTGAAGACCATGATGTCCACGTCCATGCTGAGCGCCAGGGTTTCGCCAACCACGCTGCCCTTGCCTGTGACCACATTGAAGACGCCCGGCGGCAGGCCGGCCTCGACCGCCAGTTCGGCGATCTTCAACAGGCTGAGCGAGGCGCTTTCAGCAGGTTTCAGGACAATCGAGTTGCCCGCCGCCAGCGCCGGGGCGATTTTCCACGCGCCGATCATCAGCGGAAAGTTCCAGGGCACGATGGCCCCCACCACCCCGACCGGCGCGTGATGCACCAGGGCCAGCACGTTCTCCGCCGTGGGGGCAACCTGGCCATAGACCTTGTCGATTGCCTCGCCGTAGTAGCGGAAGGTGGCAGCGGCCGACAGCGCCTCGGCCTTGATCGCCATGCTGATTTCGGTGCCGTTGTCGCGCACCCCCAGAACCGCCAGGTCCAGCGCCCGGTCCTCGATCAGGTCGCCCAGCTTCATCAGCACCTTCTTGCGGGCGGCAGGGGCCATGCGGGACCAGTGGCCCGCCTCAAAGGACGCCCGGGCGGAGGCGACGGCGCGCTCCATATCGGCAGGGGTTCCTTCGGCCAGGCGGGTCAGCGGCCGGCCGTCGATCGGGGAAATCACCTCCAGCGTGCCGCCGGTCAGAGAAGCCTGCGGCCCGCCATCGATGAAATGGCCCTGCGCCGGCACCCCCAGCTGGCGGAGGGCGTTGATTTCGTTCTGGTTCAGCATGCTGTTACCCTTGCTGGCTGGAATGTTCGTAGTCAGGCCCGACGGGCTCCGGCTTTTGCTTGGCCTTCTGCTCGCGGATCAGGGTGCGGACGTGCAGCACCAGGATCCCGATGATCATCACAAAGATGACCGCGGCGATGGGGCGGCTGATGAAATCGATGGGGGTTTTCACCGCCGCCATCGCGGCGCGCAGCTTGACCTCCATGATGCCACCCAGGACCATGCCCAGGATGATCGGCACGATCGGCAGGTTCAGCCGCTTGAGGATCAGCCCGAACACGCCGAAGCCCGCGGCGATGGCGCAATCGGTGATCGAATTGCGCAGCGAATAGACGCCGATGAAGGACAGCGTCAGGATCATCATGCCCAGGAAACGGGTCGGGATCTGAATGATCTTCAGCAGAAGGTTGGTGGAGAACAGCAGGAACACAAGCACGATCACATTGAGCAGGATGAGCGCTAGATACAGTGCCATCACGAAATCCAGCTGGGTTTCGAACAGCTGCGGCCCCGGGATCACGTTGTGCACATAGAACACCGACAGCATCATTGCGGTCAGTGCCTCGCCGGGGATGCCCAGCGCCAGAAGCGGGATCATTGCCGCACCTGGAACAGCGTTGTTTGCTGCCTCAGATGCGACAAGGCCTTCGGGAGAGCCGTTGCCGAAGGCGTCCGGGTTTTTCGAGGTTTTCTGCGCGTAGGTGTAGGAAAGGAACTGCGCGGTGAACTCGCCGACGCCGGGGATCATGCCCATCAGCACACCAAGGGAGGAGGAGACGGTGGCAATGCGCTTGATCCCCAGCAGCTCTTTCATGCCCGCAAGCATGCTGCCCTGCACATGGGCATCGCCGGGGGCATGGTCTTTTTCGATCAGCAGCAGGAACGCCTGGCTGAGAGCAAAGAGACCCAGCACCACGACAATCAGGTCAAACCCGGAAGACAGCCAGGACTGGTCGAAGGTGAAGCGTTTGGTGTATTTCACCGGCTCCAGCCCGACGGTGTTCAGGAAGATGCCGAAACAGGCCAGCATGCCGGCGGCAAAGGTCTGGCCGCGGTGCGCAACCACCACCAGCAGGATGCCCATGAACGCGGCGAGAAAGATCTCGCGGCTGCCGAAATGCGGGGCAATAACCGCCAGCAGCGGCGACAGCAGGATCAGGCAGATGACAGAGAAGATGCCGCCGAAGAAGGACGCCGTATAGGCCAGCGACAGCGCCCTGTGGCCCTCCTTGCGCCTGGTCATCGGGTAGCCGTCATAGGTGGTCAGCGCATTGACCGGCGTGCCCGGGGTATTGATCAGAATGGCGGGAATGGCACCGCCGTACATCGAGCTGCCGTAAATACCCAGCAGCAGGGTCAGCCCGACGATGGGCTCGAACGCAAAGGTGGCGGGCAGCAGGATGGCGATGGCGACTGCGGGTCCGACCCCCGGCAGCGCGCCGATGATGACGCCGCCGATGGAGCCGATGGCCAGCGCCATCAGGACTTCCCATTGGGCCAGGATCTGAAAACCGGAAAGAAGCGTGTCCATGGCGGCCTCACAAATAGGTCAGCGCAAAGGCGCGGATCGCCTCGGGCAGATACTGGTAGATTTCGCCTGCGGGGATCTTCACCTGCAGGAACCCGCGGAAGATCAGCGCGACGCAGACAGCAAACAGCGCAGCAAGCGTCAGGTGCTGCGGGCGGCGGAAGCCTGCACGCAACGTCAGGAACAGAGCAAACAGGATCGTTGATGGCAGGTAGCCGCAAAGCGGGACAATGGCGACATAGGCCAGGAAGTACAGGACGTACTCAAGCGATCTCAGCCAGAACACGACTTCCTTCAGCCGGCCGTAAATGCGCGGAGAAACGATCGAGCCCAGCAGATGGAAGGCGCCGAAGATCACCATGCCCCAGACTGCTATGCTGGGCCACAGCGACGGCTGTCCGAACCATTTGGTGCGTTTCACCCATTTGGTCTGCTCGCCAAGCTGGCTCAGCAGGAACAGCGCGAACAGCAGGAACACCACGGCAAAGACCAGGTCGCCGGGCCGCCGGTAACGCTGAAACAGCTCCTGAAAATACTTGATGCGTGTCATCGCAGCGCCCTCCTCAAGCCGCGGCGGATGCCGGGGCGCAGCGCGGCGCCCCGGTCCCTGTTATTCGCCGACCAGCGCGTTGACCTCGGCCAGATCGGTGATGTCCTTCTCGATCTGGCTGGCAGAGGCCTCGGCGTCCTTCCAGTAGAGCAGCACACCGGTTTCCTTCATCAGGTTCTGCGCGGCTTCGGTCTCCAGCGCAGCCTGGGCAGCGGCGGCGATTTTCTCGCGCGCGTCCGCCGGGGTGTCCTTGTGCACGAACAGTCCGTTCCACAGCGACAGCTCCAGGCCCGGAACAACCTCGGCCATGGTCGGGACATCCGGGGTGAGCGCAGTGCGCTCGGAACCGATGCTGGCCAGGATCTTGATGCTGTCCATACAGGGCAGCAGGGTCTGCAGGGTGCCGTTCACCACATCCACGTCGCCCGAGGCCAGCACGTTGCAGTCCAACAGGTCGTAGGCCGCTTCGCTGGTGAAATCGAAGCCGGATTTGATGGCCGCGGCAAAGGTTACCTTGGTCGGTGCCAGGAAGGAGCCGTAGTGGCCCAGCGAGACGTCATTCTCCGCGCCGTAGGCCGACAGCTCTTCCCAGGTGTCATAGGGTTTGTCCGCCAGGGTCGCGACCACAAACGGATAGGTCAGGAAGATGCCGACCGGATCAAAGGGGTTCGGGCTCAGCTCCGGAATGCCGATCTCAGGGCCGACCACGGGCACCCCGATCACGAAGGAGCCGACCGTATAGCCGTCCGCCGGTGCGTTGGCCACTTCGACAGCGCCGGGGAACGGGCCGCCGCCGCCGCCAGGTTTGTTCACCACCGCCGCAGGAACGCCGTACATTTCCTGGAACTTGTCGGCGATCATCCGGGTCAGCACGTCCTCAAGGTCGCCCGGCGGCCAGGGCACCACGAAGGAAACCGGTTTTTCCGGATACTCCGCCATAGCGGCGGTAGCGCTGAGTAAGGCCGCAGCGGCTGCTAGTTTGAGTTTCATTAGGTCCTCCCTTTTGATGTTTATTTTGTTCGGCCGGTTATGCCTTGCCCGGCGGGACAGTCCCTTCCGCCACCCAGCGGTCGAGGATCTCCAGCGCTGTATGCGCGAAGGCGGTGTCGTTGATGTGGGCATCCAATCCGGTTGCCTGAACAGAGGGCGCCACAGTGGCGCTCAGCTCGCTGATGAAGGCTGCCAGCCCTTCAGGGTCGTGGCAGTCGCCGCCGGGGCGGTCCCATTCCTCGATCCCGCCCTTGGGGATGATCAGATGCGTGGGGGATTTGCTTTCGCCCAGCCGGCGGTTCAGTTCGCGGGCGATCTCGCGGCGCTCTTCGGCATTGTAAAACGTGTTCTTGACCAGCTTGTTATGGGTGTGGATCGGGCGGCCCTCGAACTGGGCCGGGATTTCCTGCCAGCCGGCAAAGTCGATCAGATCCATGCAGCCCGGCGCAACGATCTGCGGGATGCCTGCACGGCCTGCCGACAGGTGCCGGTCACGGCCGGCGTTGACCACCGAACCGGCCATCAGGTTGCCCAGCTCGCAGCCCGCAAAATCCATCACGCAGACAAAGCCGTTCTGCGCCGCAATCTGCTCGAACGCCATGCCGCCCATGCCCATGGCGTGGAACACCGCCACCTCGTAGCCGCGCTGCTCCAGCTCCGGTTTCAGGATCTTGATGTACTTCAGGCAGGAGGTGCCAAGCGAAGTGACGCCGATCACCGGCCGCCCGCTGACCGCAGGTTCGGCAGCCCGCGCAGCACCCAGCACGGCCCCCGCCGCCTGGGCAAGGGAGGACCGGCAAATGCTGTTCAGCCCGTAGAGACCGCCCGCCCAGAGGATCATCTGGATATCCGGCGACAGCCGTTCCGCCGGGATCAGCGCCGAGAAGGAGACGGTGGAAACCACATATTTCGGCACCCCGACCGGCAGCGCCTGGCAGACATCCAGCGCCAGGTCGGTGCCCATGGTGCCGCCCAGGATGATTACCCCGTCGATGCCGCCGTCACCGTGCAGCTCCCGGGCCAGCGCGCAGGCGCCCGCCGACATGATGTTCATCGCCACATGCTCGCTGCCGCTATCGATCGCTGCCTGGATAGAGCTGCCGTCGGCCCTGGCCACATCATGTTTGGAGAAGTCGGTGGGCTGCTCCGGGTCGCCCAGCACGCTGACATCCAGGGTCAGAACCCCGCCGCCTAGGTCGCGGATCTTCTGTGCCAGAAATTCCAGCTCGGCGTTCTTGGTATCATAAGTGCCGATGACCAGAATGGTCTTGTTGGTCATGTCGTCTTCCCTCCCAGTCGCGGCTCAGCCCCGCATAATCTCGCCCCCAGGGTCATAGAAAGGCGCCAATTGCACCTTCAGCGGGTATATCCTGCCAGCGATCTGCACCTCGAATCCACCCTCGTCGATCCAGGACCTGCTGACGCCTCCCTCACGGTGGAGGCTTGCCAGCCCAACCATTGCCTGCAGACGGAACCCCCAGTCGCCCGAGGTAACATGGCCCACGATCCCGCCATCCTTCCACACAGGTTCATTGTGGATCAGATAGGGCCCGTCCTTGGCGCCGACACCTTCGGCGATGCAGGAGACGGTCCGGTAAGGCGTTGCCGGGCCGGCTGCCTTCTGCGCGGCGAGACTGGCTTTGCCGAGGAAATCGTCGTCCTTGCCAAGCGCCACTGCAAAACCGAGCCCGGTTTCATAGGGGGTGTCGTCCTCGCCGATGTCGTGCCCGAAGTGGCGGAAGCCCTTTTCCAGCCGGCAGGCGTTCATCGCAAACATGCCCATGTGCCGCAGGCCCAGCGGTTCACCCGCCTCCATCAGCGCCTCATACACGCCGGCCACAAATTCGGTCGGCATCATCAGCTCATAGCCCAGCTCGCCCAGGAAAGACCGGCGGATGGCCCAGCCGCGGGCATAGCCCATGTCGATCTCCTGCGCCGCGCCAAAGGGGAACGCCGCGTTCGACAGGTCGTCGCCAGAAATCGCGGACAGGATTTCACGCGACTTCGGCCCGTGGATGGAGATCAGACCATAAGCAGAGGTGGCATCGAAGATCTCAAACCGCCACTCCGGGTCGGCGTGGTCGCGGATCCAGGCCTGATCGCGGATCTGGCTGGGGTGGCCGGTGATCACCATGAAGCTCTCCGGCGCAGTGCGGGTGATGGTGACATCGGCCTCAATACCGCCGCGGCTGTTCAGGAACTGGGTATAGACAGAGGTGCCGGTATCCACGTCCATCTCGGCGCCGCAGACCCGGTTCAGAGCGCGCACCGCATCGGGCCCTTGGACCTGGATCTTGGCGTACATCGACTGGTCGATCAGCACTGCCGCGTCCCGCGCCGCCAGGCATTCCGCCTCGACATGCGGCGACCAGTCCTTCCACCACAGGTTCGGCTCTTCGTTCCAGCCCTTCTGGTCCGGATCGTAATACATTGGCATTTCCCAGCCGATCCGTTCAGCAAACGTGGCGCCGGCGGCCTGCAGGCGGTCATGCAGCGGCACCCGGCGCACGCCGCGGGCGCTGTAGACCTGGCGCCCCGCCCAGGAGACACCGTAGTGAAAGCCCACCGATTCCGCGCTGCGGTCGTGGTTGTATTTCGTGTTGCGCTGGAACGGATGCGCCCGCCGCGCCAGCATCGGCCCCATGCCGCGGGACGGCTCGCCGCCGGTCATCCATTCCGCCATCGTCAGCCCGACGCCGCCGGAATTGAGGATACCGTTGGAGTTCATCCCGGCGGCCACATACAGCCCCTTGATCTCGCTGGCCGGCCCCAGGTAGGGGCGGCCGTCGGGGGTGAAGCTTTCGGGACCATTAAAGAAGGTCTGGATACCCATCCCGCCCAGCGCCGGCATCCGCTCAAACATCTTCTCCAGGTTCGGCTCCACATGATCCATGTCGAAAGGCAGCTCGTCGAATTCGAAATCCTCGGGGATGCCGTCAGCGCCATAGGGCTTGCCGTGTTTCTCGAAGGAACCGATCAGAAGCTTGCCGGTGTCCTCCTTCCAATAAGTCCGCTCCTCGGCGATATTCAGGATCGGCTGATCCTTCGGCAGCCCGTCGACCGGCTCGGTCACGATGTAGAAATGCTCGGTTGCGTGCAGCGGCACGGTGACGCCATGCGCCTTGGCAAACAGGTGGCTCCACATGCCGCCGGCCAAAAGCACCTTGTCCGTGGCGATCACGCCCTGATCGGTTTCAACGCCTGCGACCTTGCCGTTTCGGACAACCAGCTGGTTGACCTTAGTGTCCTCGAACAGCCGGGCGCCCAGGCCCTTGGCGCCCTTGACCATGGCAACGGTCACGTCCAGCGGGTTCACCTGGCCGTTGGACGGCACAAAGAACGCGGATTTCACGTCTCCGGTTTCGATCCAGGGCCATTTCTCCTGCAGCTCTCCGCGGGACAGCAGGAAGCTTTCGATCCCCATGCGAACGGCGTGGTCGTGGCTGCGCAGCAGCTGCTCGTGCCGGACGTCACCGATGGCCAGGTTGATGGTGCCGTTGGGCTTATAGCCGGTGGCCTGGCCGGTTTCCTCCTCCAGCTCGCGGAACAGCCGGGCTGTGTATTTGCCCAGCTCGGTCTGCGCGGTGCTGTCGCGCAGCTGGCCGACAATCCCTGCCGCGTGCCAGGTGGTGCCGCTGGCGACCTTGCGCCGTTCGATCAGAACAGCCGGCACACCCCGTTTCGCCAGGTGGTACAGCGTCGAAACGCCGATGATACCGCCGCCGATGATCACCACAGGGGCGTGGTCCGGGAGTTTGTGAGCCATCAAATCTCTCTTTCAGCCCGCCGGTGCAGGCGATCCGCAGGTTTCAGACCGGAAGCAGGAAAGCACTGCGGGGGGCAGGTTTCAGCCGCTCAGCTGCAGATCTTGTGACAGAGAGAATCGGTTTCCCAAAATTTTCCGCACCAATGGTGCGTTTATTGCACCACTCTAAACAACTTGACCGGAAGGTGCACCCGTCAATGCGGTCTCCAGTTTCCCGATGGCCGTTCTCAGCAGCCCTGCCAGTTCCTCCTGCCGGTCTTCGTCCAGGTTCAGGGCGGGAACCGCGATGGCAACGGTGCCGGCCGGGTCCTTGCCGCCGGTGAAAAACGGCATCGCAACGCTGGCGACCCCGATCTCGACCGTGTTGCGGGCACAGGCATAGCCGCGGCTGCGGGTTTCACGGATGACATCCCTCAGTTCCTCTTCATCGGTCACCGTGAACCGCGTCAGCTTCTCCCGTTTCAGTTTCAGCAGCCGTTCGCGGGTTTCCGGAGAACAGAACGACAGGAACGCCAGCCCGGAGGAGGAAGAATGGTACGGATAGGTTTCCGCAGGCCTCAGGTTGATCACGTTGCCACGCGCAGGCAGGGTGAAGGAGGCCGTCGCCAGGCCGGTTTCACCGGGGATGCCGACATGCACGGTTTCGTTTGCCTGCGCCGACAGCCACTGCGTCACCACCTGGGTGGCCTTGACCATCGGCACCGTCGCCTCGCGCAGCCGCGCCAGCGCCAGGAACTCGTGCCCCAGCCGGTATTTCCGGGTCTCCGGGTTCTGTTCAATGAACCCGTGCTTGCTCAGAGCCAGCAGCAGCCTGCGCGTCACCGCCTTGTCCTGCCCGGTGGCGCGGGCCAAATCGTTCAAGCCGATTTCCAGGCTCTCCAGTGAAAACTGGCGCAGCAGCAGCATCGCCTTGTCTACGGTTTTCATGGCCCGGCTCCTCTGCCTGATTGCGGCGCCGGCGGATTGGCCAGTGCCCGGTGACTTTCCCGGGCGTACCATATTCTCCCCAAAACCGCCCGGCATTTTGCACCCCAAGTGCATTTATCGCACCACCTCCGGGCTAGAGATGGCGGCCTGCCTGTACGGGCCGTTCAGAAGTATCCGGGGAAGAAAGCGCGGGCGGTGGTCCGGCAGATTTCAACCGCATTTTCTCTGCTGAATTCGCCGGGGTGGGCGTGAAAGTCAGTCCACAGCCCTTCCAGAAGCGACATGATGGCCATAGCGACCTTTTCGGGATCGCCTTGGGTGCCGCAGGCGTCGCACAGCACCTGACAGCAACGGCGCACATGGTCGTGCAGTTCGGTTCCGCGGGTTTCGATGTAGCCTGTTCCTAGTGCCTGCAAATCGGGTTCGGCGCGGAAGGCGAAGGTCAGCCGGGCGCTGCGCTCATTCAGGACTGCTTCGGAAAAATCCGTCGCAAACAGCGCCTGCAGGCGGGCCGCCGCGTCTTCGGGCGTACTGACCGCTTGCGGTGCCTGGCTGGTAAAGCTCTGCCAGGCGTCGTTGTATTCCTGCGTCATATGGATGGCGAGCTCGCGAATCAGATTGTCCTTGGACTGGAAATGCAGGTTGATCATGCCGCGTGACAGCCCGGATTCCTCCTGAATCCGGCTGATCGTGGTGCCGCTGACGCCATGCTTCAGGATCACGCTGGCGGTCGCCTCCAGCAGCACCTCCCGGTGCAGGCCCTTGTCGACCTTCCGCTTTTTCTTTGTTTCTTCAGCACTTGCCATCTGCCCGCCCCTCTTTTGTTTGCCACAGGCCCGCCGCCTTTCCGGCACCATGCCCGGGATTGCACCAAATTTCCATCGACAATGAACGATCATTCACTTATGCCTTTAATGTATGAACGTTCATTCACGAGAGCAACAATCCCGGACAGAGGGCGAGATGACCAAACTTGGAAACGATTTCGAAAACTTCAAAACCTGGGACAAGGAGAACTACTTCCATCCGTGGGAAGGGCTGGAAGTCCAGGGCGCCGGAAAAGCCGACAGGACGTTCAGCGAGTATGCCGAAGGCATCTATGTCTACGATGAGCACGGCAACAAGGTGATCGACGGGCCGGGCGGCATGTGGTGCATGCAGCTGGGCTATGGCAACACGGAAATCGCTGATGCGATGGCGGCGCAGGCCCGCAAGATGGCCTATTGCTCCCCCTTCTCCGAGGCCACGTCGGTGAGCGCCGAGTTTGCCCACGCCATTGCCGAACGGGCGCCGGGCGATCTGAACCGGGTCTATTTCACCACCGGCGGCTCCACCGCGGTGGATACCGCCATCCGCTTTGTCCACTTCCGCAACAACCTGCTGGGCAAGCCGTCCAAGAAGCGGATCATCACCCGGGCGCATGCCTATCACGGCGGCACCTATTTGACCGCCTCGCTCAGCGGCAAGCCAAGCGAGCGCCAGTGGTTCGACACCGACCAGTCCATCCCGCATTTCCTGCCAGATGTGAACGCCTTCCGCCGCCCCCAGGGCATGAGCATCGAAGCCTTCCTGGATGAAAAGGTGGCGGATCTGGAAAACGCCATTCTGGACCTCGGCGCGGACAATGTCGCTGCCTTCATCGCAGAGCCGGTGCTGGGCTCCGGCGGTGTTATCGTGCCGCCCGCTGGCTATCACAAGCGCTGCCTGGAGGTCTGCCGCAAGCATGACGTGCTCTACATCTCGGATGAGGTCGTTACCGGCTTCGGCCGCCTCGGCCACTGGTTCGCCTCCGAGGAGCTGTTCGGCATTACCCCCGACATCATCACCTGCGCCAAGGGTCTGACTTCGGGCTATGCGCCGATGGGGGCCGCGATCTTCTCCGATCGGCTGTTCGAGGACATCGAGGGCGATGTCTCCAAGGACGTCTATTTCACCAGCGGCTACACCTATTCCGGCCACCCGGTCTGCGCCGCCGCGGGCCTCAAGAACATCGAGATCTTCGAGCGCGACGGCATCCTGGAACACGTCCGCAAGGTGACCCCGCATTTCCAGAAACGCCTGCAGCAGTTGCTGGACCTGCCGCTGATCGTGGATGTGCGCGGCATGGGACTGGTGGGCTGCATCGAATGCACCCTGACCCGCGACGGCAAACCCAGCCCCGAAATCGACGCCACCATCGGTTCAGTGATTGATGCCCGCTGCCAGGAACTGGGCCTGATGGTCCGCCCCTATGGCAACATGGCGATCTTCTCGCCGCCGCTGGTGATCACCGAGGCGCAGATCGACAACATGTTCGACATGCTGACCGAAGGCGTCCAGCGCGCCACCCGGGAGTTGCTGGAACAGGGACTCGAACTGGAACAGGAGCGGGCCTGAGGCCCGCATCCCAAAAGAGAAGCAATCAGAAACCCAACACGGGAGGGAACCATGAAATCCAAGCTGACAACCAGCCTGCTGGCCGGAACAGCCGCCATCTGGGGCGCCGCCGCGGCGGCAGAGGGCGAACTGGTGATCTACAACTGGAGCGACTATCTGGACCCCGCGATCATCGAGGCGTTTGAAGCGGAAACCGGCATCGACGTCACCTATGACACCTACGATTCCAACGCGATGCTCGAAACCAAGGTGCTGGCGGGCAGCTCGGGCTACGACATCATCGTTCCCTCCTCCACCGGCACCGCGCGGCTGATTTCGGCCGGCGTGCTGCAGAAAATCGACAAATCCAAGATCCCAAACCTGCAGCACGTCTGGCCCAAGATCGCCGGGCTGATCGAAACCTTCGATCCCGGCAACGAATACCTGGTGCCTTACAACTGGTGGACCTTCGGCATCGCCTATAACACCGGCAAGCTGGCAGAGCGGCTGGGTGCGAACCACCCCAAATCCTGGGACCTGCTGTTTGATCCGGAGATCTCCGGCAAGCTGGCCGATTGCAGCGTGATGATCGTGGACTCCCCGATCGACGTGATCGGTGCCGCGCTGATCGATATGGGGCAGGACCCGAATACCAGCGACAAGGATCAGATCACCGCCGCCGGGGCGCATATCGGCGCGATCCGGGACAACATCGCCCAGATTTCCACCGATGGCATTATTGCCGCCCTGTCCGACGGCGATGCCTGCCTCGGCCTGACCTGGAGCGGCGATGCCTACTGGGCCGCGGATGGCGCCAAGGAGGCCGGCAACGGGGTCTCGCTGGAATACATCATCCCGGAGGAAGGCACGCTGCTCGACTTTGATGGTCTCGCCATCCTGGCAGGCGCCAAAAACGTCGACGAAGCCCATGCCTTCCTGAACTACCTGCTGCAGCCCTCGGTGTCGGCGCAGAACGCCAACTTCATCCGCTACGGCAGCGCCAACCTGAGCGCCCAGGCAGAAATCGACCCGGAGCTGACCAGCAATCCCGCCGTTTATCCGACTGAGGCGACGATGGAGATGCTGACCACCCCGGTGCTGCAGGACCGCAAGACCGAGCGCCTGTACACCCGCACCTGGTCAAAGGTCCGCACCGGCCAATGAGCTTTGGCGCGGCTTTCTGGCCGCGCCAATCCAGCCCTGCCGCGGCGCCCGCTCACACCGCGGCAGGAACTTGCAACGGGGGAACCTGCACCAATGAACTTCCATCATCCGGCCAGTGCCGCCGCCCGGGCCGAACCCGCCAGTCCGCAAGCGGAAGCCCGTCCGCCCTTGATCCGCTTCGAGAATGTGACCAAGACCTTTGGCAGCTTCACAGCAATCTCGGATCTGAACCTGGACATCCAGGAGCGCGAGTTTTTCTCGCTCCTCGGCCCCTCCGGCTGCGGCAAGACCACGATGATGCGGCTGCTGGCCGGGTTTGAGGAGGTGACCTCAGGCCGCATCCTGCTGGACGGCCAGGACCTGACCGGAATCCCGGCAAACCGGCGGCCGATCAACATGATGTTCCAGTCCTACGCGCTGTTTCCGCATATGTCGGTGGCGAAAAACATCGGCTTCGGGCTCAAACAGGATCGCTGGAAGAAACGCGACATCCAGGACCGGGTCGACGAGATGCTGGCCCTGGTGCAGCTCGACGATTTTGCGGACCGCAAGCCGCACCAGTTGTCCGGCGGCCAGATGCAGCGGGTGGCGCTGGCGCGCTCGCTGGCCAAGAAACCCAAGGTGCTGCTGCTGGACGAGCCGCTGGGCGCGCTTGACAAGAAGCTGCGCGAGGAAACCCAGTTCCAGCTGATGGACGTGCAGGACCGGCTAGGCCTCACCTTCATTATTGTCACCCACGACCAGGACGAGGCGATGACCGTCTCCTCCCGCATCGCAGTGATGAAGGCGGGCAAGCTGCTGCAAACCGACACGCCTGCGCGAATTTACGAGCATCCGGCGTCCAGCTATATCGCTGATTTCATTGGCAATGTGAACCTGATCAATGTTGAACTCGCGGGCATGGAGGGCGATCTGGCGCTGGCCCGCTGGGATGGCGGAACCCGGCTGGCGATCCGCCCGCAGCCCGAGGATGTGATGACCCCCGGCGCCCGCAAGACACTGGTGCTGCGTCCCGAGAAGATCCACGTCACCAAGGACCGGCCCGCAGACGCCCACAACGTGAACATGGTGGAGGGCACGGTGGAGGAGATCTCCTACACCGGCAGCGCTTCCACCTTCCTGGTGCGGCTCGACGGCGGCATGCTGATCCGCGCGCAGGAGGCCAACCGCCTCCTGACCTCGCGCCGCGAAATCGACTGGAACGACCGGGTCTGGCTCAGCTGGCGCGCAGGCGCCTGCGTGCTGGTGGACGAGTGAGGTTCGGACCATGCGCACATCCCGCAAATTTCTGATCCTGACGCCTTACCTGTGGCTGGGGTTGTTCTTCCTGGTGCCCTTCCTGATCGTCATCAAGATCGCATTGTCGGACTCGGTCACCGCCAGCCCGCCCTACGCCCCCACCTTCAGCCTCGATGAGGGGCTTGCAGGCCTGCGTGCCTCCTTCGCGCAGCTCGATTTCGAGAATTTCCTCTGGCTGGCCGAGGACGGTATCTACCTCAAGGCCTACCTCAACAGCGTCAAGGTCGCCGCCATCGCAACCCTGCTCACCCTAATGATCGGCTACCCGGTGGCCTATGCCATGGCCAAGGCGCCGCGGGACTGGCGCAAGACGCTGCTGCTGC
Organism: Leisingera sp. JC11; assembly: GCF_040704725.1. Classification (NCBI taxonomy): domain Bacteria; kingdom Pseudomonadati; phylum Pseudomonadota; class Alphaproteobacteria; order Rhodobacterales; family Roseobacteraceae; genus Leisingera; species Leisingera sp. JC11. The sequence goes on along the minus strand of NZ_JBFCVS010000012.1, from coordinate 54,505 downwards.
TGGTGATCCTGCCGTTTTGGACCAGCTTCCTGATCCGCATCTACGCCTGGATCGGCATCCTCAAGAACGAGGGCTTCCTGAACCTCGCGCTGATGAAGCTCGGCATCATCGACCAGCCGCTGGCAATCATGCACACCGAACTCGCGGTCTATGTCGGCATCGTCTATTCCTACCTGCCGTTCATGATCCTGCCGCTGTATGCTTCGCTGGAACGGATCGACGGCCGGCTGCTGGAAGCCGCCGAGGACCTCGGCTGCGGCGCCCTTGCCGCCTTCCGCCAGATCACCCTGCCGCTGTCACTGCCGGGGGTGGTTGCGGGCTGCTTCCTGGTGTTCATCCCGGCGATCGGCGAATTTGTGATCCCCGACCTCCTGGGCGGCTCCGGCACGCTGATGATCGGCAAGACCCTGTGGCTCGAGTTCTTCTCCAACCGCGACTGGGGCGTGGCGGCGGCGGTGGCCATCGTGCTGCTGACCATCCTGATCGTGCCCATCGTGCTGTTCCAGCGCCACCAGCAGAAACATCAGGAGGAACTGGGATGATCCGCCGCTTCAATATGTTCAACCTGACCTCGCTGACCTTCGGCCTGGCCTTCCTCTACCTGCCGCTCTTGCTGGTGGTGATCTACTCCTTCAACGACTCCCGCCTGGTTACCGTCTGGGGCGGTTTCAGCACCAAATGGTACGGCATAGTGCTGAACAACGACGCCTATCTGGAGGCCGCTTGGATCACCCTGCGCATCGCCTTTGTCTCGGCCACGCTGGCCACGGTTCTGGGCACGCTCAGCGCGGTTGTCATGGTCCGCGCGGGATCCTTTCCGGGCCGCACGCTGTTCTCCGGCATGATCTTTGCGCCCCTGGTGATGCCGGAGGTGGTGACCGGCCTGTCGCTCCTCTTGCTGTTCGTCGCCATCGGCCTCGACCGCGGCTTCTGGACCATCACCATTGCGCATGCGACCTTCTCCATGTGCTATGCCTCGGTGGTGGTTTCTTCCCGCCTGGCCAGCTTCGACCGGTCGCTGGAGGATGCGGCGCTGGACCTCGGCTGCACCCCGCTCTCGGCCTTCCGCCAGGTGACCCTGCCGGTGATCGCGCCCGCGGTGATTTCGGCCTGGCTCCTCTCGTTCACCCTGTCGCTCGACGACCTGGTGATCGCCACCTTCACCTCCGGCCCCGGCTCCACCACCCTGCCGATGAAGCTCTATTCCTCAGTCCGGCTGGGCGTCTCGCCCGAAATCAACGCGCTGTCCACCATGCTGATCGGCATCGTCACCGCCGGCGTCATCGCCGCCTCGCTGGTCAACCGGCGGCAGGAGCGGCGACAGCAGCAGGACCACCGCGCGGCGACGGCCGCCGCATGACCCGCCCCCTCACACCAGATTGGATAGGCCAATGCATTACAACATGTCCCAGTTCTACATCGGCGGCAGCTGGACTGCCCCCCGCGGCAGCAGCTCCGTTGATGTGATCAACCCGGCCACCGAACAGTCCCTCGGCCAACTTGCGCTCGGCAGCGAAGGTGACGTCAACGCTGCCGTGGCCGCAGCCAAGGCCGCGCTGCCCGGGTTTGCCGCCACCAGCCGCGAGGACCGCATTGCGCTCCTTGAAAGGGTGCTGGAGGTCTACAGCGCCCGCGCGGATGATTTCGCAAAGGCCATCTCGCTGGAGATGGGCGCCCCGATCACCATGTCGCGCGAGATGCAAGCGCAGGTCGGCATCGACCACCTGGAGGCCATCATTGCCGATCTGAAGGCGCTCGATTTCGAGGAAAACCTGCCCAACGGCGACACGCTGGTGCGGATGCCGGCTGGCGTCTGCGGGCTGATCACGCCCTGGAACTGGCCGATCAACCAGATCGTGCTGAAGGTCGGGCCTGCCCTGGCTGCCGGCTGCACCATGGTGCTGAAACCGTCGGAGCTGACGCCGCTGTCTGCGATCCTCTATGCCGAGGTGCTGCACGAGGCCGGCGTGCCCGCGGGCGTCTTCAACCTGGTCCACGGCGAAGGCCCGGTGGTTGGCGCCGCGCTGTCGCGCCACCCGGATGTCGCCCTGATGTCCTTCACCGGCTCCACCCGCGGCGGTGTCGCGGTGACCCGCGATGCGGCAGAAACCGTCAAGAAGGTTGCGTTGGAGCTTGGCGGCAAATCCCCGAATCTGGTCTTTGCCGACTGCGATCTGGAGACCGCAATCGCCGAAGGGGTAGAGGCCTGTTTCATCAACACCGGCCAAAGCTGCGACGCCGCCACCCGGATGCTGGTGGAGCGCAGCGTCTATGGCCGCGCGGTTGAGCTGGCGCAGGCCAAGGCGGCTGCGATGTCCGTGGGCAACCCGGCGGAGCCGGGCGATCATATGGGGCCGCTGTCCAGCGCGCAGCAGTATGCCCGCGTGCAGGAGATGATCCAGGCCGGCATTGCCGAAGGCGCGCGGCTTGTGGCAGGCGGTCCGGGCAAGCCGGACGGCTTCGAGACCGGCTACTACGCCCGCCCCACCATTTTCACCGACGTGAACAACGCAATGCGCATCGCTCAGGAGGAGATCTTCGGCCCGGTGCTGGTGATGATCCCCTTCAGCAGCGAGGAAGAGGCCATCACCATCGCCAACGACACGCCCTACGGCCTGTCGGCCTATGTCCAGACCGGCGACAGCGCCCGCGCAGGCCGCGTTGCCCGCGCCCTGCGATCCGGCATGGTCAATGTGAACGGTGCGTTCCTGGGCGCAGGCTCCCCTTTCGGCGGGGTCAAGATGTCGGGGATCGGCCGCGAGGGCGGCCGGGAAGGCATCCTCGAATTCCTCGAAACCAAGGTGATCGCTGCCCCCTGACGGAGGGCCGCAAGAACGGACCAGCGCCATGAAGAACCTCCGCCGCATCTACGACACCCACGCCTACGGCACCGAAGTCCCGGTCGGCAGCTACTGGGACGCCACGCTGCCCGCCGCCCCTGCCTATCCCGCGCTGGACGGCGACCGGCGCGCGGGTGTCGCGATAATTGGCGCCGGCTACACTGGCCTCAGCGCGGCACTGCATCTGGCCCGCGACCATGGCGAGGCGCCGCTGGTGATCGACGCAGCCCAGCCCGGCTGGGGAGCCTCGGGGCGCAATGCCGGCTTCTGCGGCTTCGGCGGTGCCAAGCTGGGCGACAGCGCCATCATCCGCCGCTTCGGCGAGGACGATCTGCGCGCCTTCTACAGCGCCCAGAAGGAGGCGGTTGCGCTGGTCCGCGATCTCACCTCACCCGGCGGCATCGCGGCCGATGTGCAGGAGGACGGCGAATACTGCCTGGCCCACAGCCCCCGCGCGGCCCGCGCCCTGCCGGAAATGGCCGCGGGCCTCAGCCGCTATGCCGGGGTGGACTGCCCGGTTCTGTCAGTCGCGGAAATGCGGCAGGAGGGCCTGCACGGCGGCGGTTTCCACGGCGGGCTTCTGCTGCCCCTGGGCTTCGGCCTGCACCCGGGCAAATACGCGGCCGGCTTGGCCCGTCTGGCACAGCAGGCCGGCACCGTGATCCACGGCAGCACCCCGGCGCTCTCAGTGCAGGAAGAGCCCGGTGGCACCTACATCATCGAAACGCCTTCGGGGCGGATTCAGGCCGACCGGCTGATTGTCGCCAGCAACGGCTACAGCAGTGACAACCTGCCGGACTGGCTGCGCGGGCGCTACCTGCCGGTGGTGTCGCATATCATGGTGACCCGCCCTCTGACTGAAGCAGAGAAACAGGCGCAGGGCTGGACCACCCGGCGCATCGCCTATGACACCCGGAACCTGCTGCACTATTTCCGCCTGCTGCCGGACAACCGGGTGCTGTTCGGGATGCGCGGCACCAGCAACATCACCCCCGGCTCCACGCAGCAGATGCGACGCCGGATCCGCCGCGGTTTTGAGGCGATGTTCCCGGCCCTGGCCAATGCGGAAACCGCGTATCACTGGAGCGGCCTGGTCTGCCTGACCCGCGGCCTGACACCTTATGCCGGGCAGATCGGAGACTGGCAGCGCGCCTGGACCGGATTCGGTTATCACGGCGGCGGCGTGGCTATGGCGACCTATACCGGGCGACTGCTTGCGGGAGTCGCGGCCGGCAAGCCCTGCAGTTCCCCCATGCCTCAGCTTATGCAGGACATACCTGCGACCTTCCCGGTCCCAAGGTTCCGCCGTCTTTTCCTGCCCCTGGCGTACACCTGCTACGGTGTCATGGATCTGCATTAGGAATTTCCAGTTGCCCTCGAACTGTCAAGCCGGTCGATAACTGGCTTCAGGAGGCGCGAGCGGGGATGTCGAAGACACGAAGAAGGAAAGGTTCTGCCGCAAATGGCAAAACTGTGTGTCGCGCGGAATTTGGTGTCAAACGTCAGGTAAAACTGACTCGATGCAGACTATTTTCCGGGGAAAATCGCCCGCACCCGTCAGGCATTTCCACCCCAAACGCCAAGCAATTCTGACCCAAACCGGGCCTTCAGAACTAAATGCGTAACTGGCAAGATGGCGGACCAAGCCGTCATTCGCCGCAGATGCAGCGAGGCCATTCCCGCGCGTCTGCTTTGCGCGGTAAACGCTATTTGTAAAGTTGCAGAAAAGGCCGAGGCAAGTGCTTCTGAGAGCACTAAATACACTCACGCGCTCACACCTCTAAATGTTTCGACACGGGCTGTCGTATCCGCAGTTAACCGATTTCACGCAACCTCAGCCAAAGCCAGGCTCATGATGAGCGGGATACAACGTCCAAGCCTGCAGGTCGCAAGCAAGACCGAATTAGTCAACCACTTCCAGCGGCCCGTGGTCATCGCAGTGACCATCATGCGGATGATGCAACCGGCCATCGACCAGGTAACAAACGTGACCGCCATGAGGGACAGCCTCATGCCCGCACCCGGGGCCATGCACATGGCCTTCTTCGTGGCCAAGGTGATCAGCGGCAATCGGCGCGCAGGCGTCGGGGTTTGCGTCAGAGACTTCAATCTCGTGTTCGTCCATATGATCTTCATGCGGGTGATGGAGGTGGCCGTCGTGGATGTAGTCGATGTGGTCGCCGTGACGAACGGCCGTATGGCCGCATCCGGGCCCATGTTCATGGGTGTGGTTCTTGTGCTTCGGATTATTGCATGTGGACATTAAGTGTCTCCTGATTGGTCTGGATTCAGGCGGCCTTCCGGCTGTGTGGTCGCGGGGATCGTGCGAGGCGGACGCTGTTTTTCTCAGCGAAGGCAGGGTGAATGTGGATTGCCGCACGGCGCAGCTTTGCCAAAGCTAGATTGGCAAACCGCAAAATCAAACCTGCCCGACAGGAGCGGCGCCGTGCCAGAACGCACCGCGGCGGCTGCAAGCGTTCCATCGGGTGGCGCATCATGGCAGCGCATGAGAATTGCCCATGAAGGGCTTGCGAAGGAGCGGATGGCTTGCGGCAGCAAAGCTGCGTTGCTGTGAACCGCTTGCATGTAAATGAAGCAGACCCGAGGCTTTCGGCGAGCAAATCAGGCCTTAGGTCCGGATTGCCGATAGATCCGCGGCCCGGATTGCGTGAACCGGCAGATGAATGGTGAAACCCCGTCGGACCAAATCCGGGCCCAGGATGGTGATTTGAGTGGCTGGTCCCGGGCAACCGGGATCGTCGCAGTCCATTTCGACAACGGTAATCAGGGCAAGCTGCCCGGCACCGGCCATTTCACGCACCATGCGCTTTACGCGCTGGATATGCCACAGTGCGGCTGCTTTCCCTTTGATTTGGGCAGCAAAGCTCACAGCTGAGTCGGGTTCGGTACATCGCCATAGGTGGCGACTGGATCAAAGCTCTTGTGATCTTCCATGAAAACCAGCGGGGCGCCTGCTTCGCTTCCAGTTGGAACTGAACGGTAAAAGCAGGAGCGGTAGCCCACATGGCAGGAGGCACCTGAGCCTGCGACCGCCACACGCAGCCAGATGGCGTCCTGGTCGTCATCAATGCGCGCTTCGACAACTTGCTGGACCAGGCCGGATGTTGCCCCCTTGTGCCAGAGCGTCTGACGCGCCCGGCTGAAGTAATGCGCCTCGCCAGTTGCGAGCGTCAGCCGCAGGGCCTCTGCAGTCATCCAGCCCAGCATCAGAACCTCGCCGCTGTCTGCGTCCGTGGTGATGCAGGGCATGAGCCCGTCGGGGCCGAACTTGGGTGCCAGTACATTGCCCTCTTCGACTTCCTCGACCGATTGGCGGGGGGCGAAACGAATATTGTCCACTTGGGTACCTTGCTATTAGATATGTTATACCATAACAAACACGGCCAATCATGCTTCGCAACCCGAAAGAGCGGCAAGACATGCAAAACCAGATACCTGTCACCTTGCTCACCGGCTTTTTGGGCGCGGGAAAAACGACGCTTTTGAACCGCCTGCTTCATGATCCCGCAGCAGGCCGTATCGCGGTTGTTGTGAATGAATTCGGCGATGCCGGCCTGGATCATGATCTGATCGAGGAAACCGCCGAAGATGTGGTTCTGATGGCGGCTGGGTGCATTTGCTGCTCGATCCGCGGTGATTTGTCGAGGACTCTGATGTCCTTGCTTGATCGCCGCACAAATGGGGAACTGGCGTTTGACCGCGTTGTGATCGAAACAACCGGACTGGCAGATCCGGGCCCAGTCCACCACACCTTGCTTATCGACAAGGATCTCGCGCCGAACTTCACTTTGGATGGCATCGTCACGGCCGTCGATTCCGTACTGGGAGATGACACGCTGAACCAGCACGCCGAGGCGCAGGCACAGGTTGCCATGGCCGACCGGATTGTTCTGACCAAGCGGGATCTGGCAAACCGGGCTGCCAAACGGGCACTGGCGCGGCGGCTTGACCGGCTGAATCCGGGCGCTCAGCGGATCGAAGCTGAGCATGGAGCCGTGCCCTCCGGGTCGCTGTTCGGGCTGAGCGCCATGCGGCAGGAGACATCACGCAGCCACGCCCTGGACTGGCTTGCCGCGTCCGCCGCCACCGCTCCCGTAGATCCTTTGGCGGGGCTTTCCGGATTTGCCCTGCCGCAGCCGGACCTGGTGCTGGAAATCGGCGCCCCTTCGCATCATGCCACCGACAGCAGGATCGTCACCGCATCGGTAACAATCGACACGCCGATCCCGGCCCGGGTTTTTGATTTCTGGCTGGATACGCTTATCGCATTGCGCGGTTCGGACATCCTGCGGCTGAAGGGCATTGTCCACATCGAGGATGTGCCGACGCCCTTTGTCTTTCACGGTGTCCAGCACATTTTCGAACCTCCTGTGCCCCTGAAAGACTGGCCGGAAGGCGACCATACCAGCCGCGTTGTCGTGATCGCCCGGGACTTCCCGCTGGAGGATCTGGAACAAAGCCTGGCCATGCTGCGCATGCGTCCAAAGGAAGGGAACGAGACGCAAGGGATAACCGTTCACACCCTGAGCGCGGAAGCTTTGTGACCCTGCGCTTGTTCCAACCCAATGCCTTGCGCCGATGAAACGCTGCAACCCATGGGGCGGGCCGGAGCAAACTCCGGCGCTGCCCGCACGACCCAGGAAGCAAACACCATGATCCATGTTCACTTGCCCGACGGGGCTGCCCGCGCGCTTACTGCTGGCGCAACTGCCGCCGACCTGGCCGCCGCGATCAGCCCCAGCCTGGCCAAACGCACCGTGGCGGCCTCTGTCGACGGGCATTTGGCCGATCTGTCGGCGCCTCTCCCCGATGGTGCTGCGGTGGAGCTTGTGACCCGCGATGATCCCCGTGCGCTGGAATTGATCCGCCATGACCTGGCTCATGTGCTGGCCGAAGCCGTGCAAAGGCTCTGGCCTGGAACCCGGACCGCTATCGGTCCTGCAATCGAACATGGCTTCTACTATGACTTCGAGCGTGAGACGCCCTTCACGCCCGAGGACCTTCCGGTGATCGAAGCCAAAATGCGCGAGATCATCGCAAGCCGCACGCCCTTCGTGTGCGAGACCTGGACCCGCGACCAAGCGCGCGCGCATTTCGAAGCCGCAGGCGAGAGCTACAAACTGGCGCTGCTTGCTGCGATCCCCGAAGGCGAACCGGTGACCATCTACCGGCAGGGTGATTGGCTGGATCTCTGCCGCGGCCCGCATATGCGCCACACAGGCGACGCGGGCGCGGCCTTCAAACTCACACGGGTTGCCGGGGCCTATTGGCGCGGCGATGCCAACAATCCGATGCTCAGCCGGATCTATGGCGTGGCCTTCGCCTCCAAGGCTGATCTGGATACGCATCTGACAATGATGGCCGAGGCTGAAAAGCGCGACCACCGGCGCCTGGGGCGCGAGATGGACCTGTTCCATTTCGAAGAGGTTGCGCCGGGTTCAATCTTCTGGCATCCGAACGGCTGGCGCCTGTTTCAGACCCTGATCGGCTACATGCGCGACCGTCAGGAGGCGGCGGGTTATGTCGAGGTGAACTCGCCCGACATCATGGACCGCGCGCTGTGGGAGACCTCGGGTCATTGGCAGAACTACCGCGCCAACATGTTCCTTGCGCAAACCGAGGATGACCGCGACTACGCGCTGAAGCCGATGAACTGCCCCGGCCATATGCTGATCTACGGGCAGGGCACCAAAAGCTACCGCGATCTGCCGCTGAAGCTCGCCGAATTCGGCAAGGTGCATCGTTATGAACCGTCCGGCGCGCTGCACGGGCTTCTGCGTGTGCGCAGCTTTACTCAGGATGATGCGCATATCTACTGCACACCTGAGCAGCTCACTGAGGAGTGCCTGAAGGTCAACGACCTGGTTCTGTCCATCTACCGCGATTTCGGCTTTGAGGATGTCCGCATCAAGCTGTCCACCCGGCCGGAAAACCGGATCGGCAGCGAGGAAAGCTGGGATCGTGCCGAAGATGCGTTGCGCAGGGCGCTGGACGCATCCGGGCACGAATACACGCTGTTCGAGGGCGAAGGCGCGTTTTACGGGCCCAAGCTGGAATATGTCCTGCGCGACGCCATCGGGCGGGACTGGCAATGCGGCACGCTGCAGGTAGATTTCAACCTGCCTGAGCGGTTCGGCTCTTCCTATGTCGCGGCCTCCGGCGAAAAGCTCCCGCCGGTTATGCTGCACCGAGCCTTGTTTGGGTCCCTGGAACGTTTCACCGGCATCCTGATTGAACACCACGCGGGCCATCTGCCGCTGTGGCTGGCGCCGGTGCAAGTGATCGCCGCAACCATCACCGGTGCCGCCTGTCCAGCCCCATTTCTATGTGCCAATTCGAAGTAGAGTTTCGGGGGCTGGCGGGCGCATGTTAAGTGCCTGATGCGGGCGGGTTTGATTGTATTGTCTGAGCCAGCAATTGATGACGACCTGGGCCTGTTTGGTTGTTGTGAACCATTCCGCATTGAGAACCTCGTGGCGGAGAGTGCCATTGAACCGCTCGTTGTACCCGTTCTCCCAAGGTGATCCCGGATAAATCCGGATCGGGTTCACGCCAACTTTCTCGAGCCAGCTCTGGGTCGCCTGAGACGCGAACTCCGGGCCGTTGTCGCTGCGGATGAACTCAGGCTTCCCGTGGCGAAGAAACAGGCTGTAGAGCACCTCCAGAACGTCTTCGGAACGCATCCGGGTTCGGACTGCCACCGCGAGCGCCTGGCGGGTGTATTCGTCCAGAACTGTCAGCATTTTGTAGCTTCGGCCATTGCTGAGCTTGTCGTGAACAAAGTCCACGCTCCAGACGTGATTAGGATGCTTCGGCCGGAGCCGGATGATTGAACTGTCTTTGTGGTAGAGGCGCCTCTTCCTCTTGTGCCGCCGCGGAAGCTGCAGCCCTTCTTCGCGCCAGAGGCGTTCAACCTTCTTGTGGTTCACCCACCAGCCCTCGATTCGCAGCAGCTCAGCTATCTTGCGGTAGCCATAGCGGCCATAGTTCTTGGCCAGACGGATCATGGCAAGCCGCAGACCGTCATCGTTTCTTTTCACCGGCTGATACTGCATGGAACTGCGCGCAAGGCCGACGGCCTGACAGGTCCGACGCTCCGATGTGGCGAGCTTCTGGCGCGTGTGAGTGACAGCCTGACGAAGCTGGCTCGTCGTCAGGCCTTCGGCTTTAGGTAACTCAGGCTTTCCTTGAGGATCAGCTTGTCCAGCTCAAGCTCTGCCACAATCTTCTTCAGCCGGGCATTCTCTTTCTCCAGGCTGCGCAGCTCCGACAGCTGAGACCTGCCCATGCCACCGAACCGGCGCCGCCAAGTGTAGTAGGTCGCATCGCTGACACCGACACCGCGGCAAGCACTGCGTACGTCGCTGCCATCCGTCAGCTTCAGTTCAATCTCACGCAAAAGCTTCAGGATGTCCTCGTCCGAATACCGTTTCCGAGCCATCTTCTATCCCCCTTCCTCGGCAAAAGTAGTGGCCCAGGTTTAGGGGGCAAAGACAACAGTAAGTTGAAAGTAAGGGCCTAGAACACGAACCAAAAACTCAAGGTTTATTCGAGTAATAGGATCAGAAACCTCTTCCCAGCAAGGGAAATAGGCAATTCCGTAGGTGGTAAGCCCCAAGAAGGAACATGCTCCAAATTCGCAAAAGGTAACTTGGTCAAACTCGGGGCTCACTATGCGTCAGAGATTTTGCAGAACTAACAAGCTCTTTTTCAATGCCTGCTTGATTCTTCGTTTTTCACCCCTCTGCGTTCTGTCAAGCGAAGCATTCTCTGCGATATTAATCATTTCCTTAATGAGCTTTAGAAGGTCGGAGGTTAACTCTGGAGACATGTCGTCACATTTATCTTCGATCAGATCGTAAATCAAAGTAGATGATCGCATCGGATGAATGAGAATTTCTGAATCCCTGTTGATAGCCGTTGAAGTAATTTCGATAGCTCTGAAAATTTCACCTTCATCCAGTCGCGCCTTCTTATTTGCTCCTTTTTTGAAATACAGCCTGGCGAATTGATCTTCGATTTGAATTAGCGAGTGATCTCTATTGTACTTCGCAGCTAAGCCTGCAGCACTTTCCAGGTACGATTCTGCTCTTGTGACATCACCAAGATCCAGCCTGGCCATCGCCCATTGAAGCCAAAATAGCTCCTTGGCTCGTATTGTCTTGTTCTTTGAGAGGCGCTGATAAACAGTATCAATAAGAGATTCTTGATTTTCGCTACTGGTGAAAAGTCGCGTCAAAAATCTGTATCTCATTAACTCCTTGAGGTTTTCGTAGGAATCAGTTCCATTCCTCCGATCTTGAGAAAGTGAAGCCGTTTCAGCAACGATACGGCAGTAACTATCAACTATCTTCTCTGCGTCAAAGTCGTAGTTGTTCAGAATATATCCAGCCAACTCGTGAGACGTCACTTCGTGCCATCTACGCTCACCCTCTGTAAGTGAGCGAAACCCAGAATTCTTGATCCTTGCCTCAATCTCACGCTCATTTAACCCCAACCACGACACAATGTGACTCCACTGCACATGCTGGTGGCAAAGAGCTCTAATTAGAACTGCTATGAGACCTTGCTCATAATCCTCACTATTCGCAACAAAAGCTCGAACAAGAGCATCAATCTTAGCGGAAATGCTCGACTGTTTAAATAATGCGAGTATCAAGGATCTATTTTCAGAAGAGCAATCCTTCTGAATGAATTCATCTCTCTTTGCAGCGTCAAGTTCTATTCTATCCCCCCAAAGCCCCCACCTTTCCAGCAGGGAGTTCCAAGACTTAACTTCTTCCAAGGTCATCTTGCTAATGTTTATTAGATAAGCGCGAGAATTGAATTCAGCAAACAATTTATCGCCTGCGTATTCATCGTTAGTTTCCGGGTCGGTAACGACTAGAACACATCTATCCCCTAGGCGAGGGGAGATAAACGAAATGATCTTCCTATATCTAGTAAAGCCATCAACAAGAAACATGGACTTTTTTCCACTTGCGATAATCGCCTCGATTTCCGCATAAACTTCTTGGACTTGGGTTGACACTTGGAAAACATCAAAGCCATGAAATTTAGTGGCATGACCAGCAAGTTGTTTCAAATAGCAGGTTTTTCCGTTTCCAACATCAGCTGCGATCAAAAACCTATTGTATCTACCAGCGGAGTACTCGTCAAAGACTCTGGCAATTGCTTTGCTTCGGTCAACGGAATACAGATCACTTGATTCCGCACCCTCTCTTTCGAGGGAAATGAGTTGGGAAAAATAGGCTGAAAAATCAAATTGCCCCGTTAAAAATAAATCATCGACATCAGATGCAACTACTTCTGGCGCGGGTGTGTCGGTAGCAACTCTCTTCAGAAAGCTGACATTCCTCGCGGGCTCGTCTTTTCTTGACTCTTTGTGTGTCACAATCTTATCAGCAAAACCCTCTGAGCCAATCTCAAAAACCGTTCCAAATTTCCTTAACCGCCGCAGGCTTAGTTGCGAAGCGTCTTTTCTAGCAATAATGCTTACTTTGCGCTGAATAGAGCGTATAGAGAAGAGTCTGGAGGCAATCTCAATATCTCTTAGCGAATAGCCAATAAAGACGACCTCACTAGCGGAATGGATGTCTGCAAAAAATCTAGTATAAATGGCTTCGTTATGCTTGGCAATCTCCAGGTAGTCAGTTTCAGAAAGTACAAACCCTTCCAGAGTTCTGGGTTTTGTGAGATCTGCTGCACGTCCGTGCAAATGATAAACAGGCGTTACTCCGGGAGTGATGTCCAGGTTTCTCGCTTGAGGAGAAAAATGCAGAAGACCTCCTTTTGAATTACCTCTCTCGAAAATATCATCATAATTCGTTGTGAAAACTGATCTCCAGGGCAAATCGCAGATTGCCTTTTGCGCCTCCGTCGGAATGCAACCCGTGAAATTGTTTATAAAAAATGATGTCATTGTATTGGAGTAATCCGCTCCTCCACCCGTTTCCTCCCTTACAATATCCGCAATGTCGGACAGGCTGGCATCTCCAATATCTTCAGTAAATCCGATCAAATCCGCCAGGATTTTTTTTGCATCTTCAGACGACGGCACTTTTTTCGGCTCTCCGTCTTCTGTTTGCGCCGGGAGTGTAGCTCCTAGAGAAAAACCCGCCCCCAAAAACACTATAGAAGACCCAGAAAGAACGTTTTCCATCACTTCAAAAATATTTTTTTCCATAATTCAATCCGTAAAGGTTTAAGTGAGAGTTGGGCTTCGGTCAGATCAGCTTGTCGGTGCTTCTCGTTACCCTAGGACACAAGGCCGATGAGTCGATGTCTTCTCAAGGCTGATTGCAATCGTTTTGAGTGTCAACTCGCTTCTGGAAGGGCTAGCATGAACGGTTTCACTGGATTGCATTCGTGACTTCAGCCGTCAGTTGAGTTCAACTTGCGAACTTCTTTGCTGCTCCCATGTCAAATACCCAGCACCTTACGTCGTTTCACATGGTTTTCTCGAATAGGAAGCCGGTTGAGGTGGCAAATGTGAACGTTTGAGGCCTATCTTTTCGGCTTGGGGAATGACCGGTTGGGGCTGTGACTGGCTTGCTGCGCCAGCGAAGGACCGTACCCAGAGCAATGACGGCTGAGGGCTCATTCGGTAGCTTTCGCTGCAGTTCTGAAGAGCGGCTGAAATTGTCGCAGGATGAACCCGCCGCCTTTTTTGTTGGGCCAGTGGGATTTGGACAAGCCAAACACCCCTGGCGGACAGGGTGAGGGCGCCGCCCTCCCCCTCGGGCAATCCTTTTAGACAGGGCCGTGTCCTCGGCTCCGCCTGCGGGCCGCACCAACCCTGTCGAATAGCATTGCCTCGCCCCCTCCCGCGTTCGCCACGTGGCAGATCAGCAGGAACAGGCGGCTTCGCCGACTGAACCTGCAAATCAGCCCTGATTTTCCGGAAGTAAGTCAGATCAACCGAAACAGGCCGCGCGAGCCGAAAACGGGAAGCGGGTCAGCAATCTGACAGAAAGGTCAGTTTTGCTTGGCATTCGACATTTGGGAAGTGGCGGACCGAGGAGGATTCGAACCCCCGACCCCTTGATTCGTAGTCAAGTACTCTATCCAGCTGAGCTATCGGTCCACTGCGGCGGGGTTTAATCATAGCATCGGGGAGTCGCAACCCCAAAAACAAAAATAGTGCCCCCCGCCTGTTACTTTCCTGCGCCGCCCCCCCAGCGGGGTCAGAGCGTGCCGTCGCCCTTGGGCAGGCAGATCTCGAACACGGTGCCTTCGGGGCCGGTTGCCTGCAGCTTCACCGTGCCGCCGTGTCCGCGGGCAAGCTCGCCGGCAATCGCCAGCCCCAGACCGGAGCCGCCTTTGCGGGCGCCGCCCTGGAACGGGGTGAACAGGTTGTCCTGCGCCTTCTTCGGCAGGCCCGGTCCGGTATCGGCCACGGTGATGTACCAGGCATCGTCCTCTTCGCGCGCGTCCACCGTGATCCGCCCGGGCCGGCCGGCGGCGGCAATCGCCTGGCGGGCGTTGCGCACCAGATTCAGGACGATGCGGAACAGCTGCTCCGGATCGGCGCGCAGCATCATCGGCTTGGGCACCGCGTTGACGATCTCAACATTGCCGCTGTCCGCCGCCAGCAGCTCGCTCTCGGCGATGTCAGCGGTGATTTCATGCAGGCAGACCACGCCGAATGTGGGCGACGGTTCTTCCGCCTTGCCGAACGCCAATGTGCCCTCGCACAGGGACACCGCGCGGGTGATCGAGTTCACCAGCTTCGGCGCCAGGCGGCGCACCAGCGGGTCCTCGCTCATCTCGATGCGGTCGGTGAACAGCTGCGCCGAGGTCAGGATGTTGCGCAGGTCGTGGCTCACCTTGGCCACCGCGCCGCCCAGCTGTGCCAGCCGCTCGCGCTGCTTCAGCGCCTGGGTCAGCTCTGTCTGCAGCTGCATCAGCGCCTCCTCCGCCTCGCGCAGCTCCACCACGCTGGAGCTGGGATGGATGATGCCGCGCGCATCCTCCGGCGCCGCCGCATAGCGCTGCATGTAGCCGACCACGCTCTTGATCGGTTTCACCAGCACGATCCGCACCGCCCCGAACAGCAGCACCGCGGTAATGATCGAGATCACCGCGGAGAGAATCAGGATCCGCACACCGTAGTCGATCATCGCCGTCCGCAGCGGTGCGGTTTCCATGGTGACCTCGATCAGCAGACCGGCCTCGCGCACCGGCGCGCCGATCACCCGGATGATCTCATTCTCCGGGCGGGCCAGCCGCAGCATCGCGTCGCGGATCAGGGTCAACGCGCCTGCCATGCGCAGATCATAGGTGGCGGTGATCTCCCGCGGGATCGGCGAGGCCAGCATCAGCTGGCGGATCTCGTCGCGGCGCAGCACCACGTTGTAGACGCCCGCGTTCTCCAAGAGCTCCGCTTCCAGCTCGGTCTCCAGCATGTCATCGGCCAAGAGCGCCAGCGACGCGATCTGCGCCCGCTCCAGCCGGTCGGCCAGGTAATCCTCGCGGAACCGCGCAATCGACGGCACAAAGATCAGCACCTCGGCCAGCATCACGAAGACCGTGGTCAGGATCAGAAATCGGCCCGAGAGCGTGTTGAGCATAAAGCGGCCTTCAGTTCATGAAATCCAGCGCTGAACAAAGCGCACTGCGCGTTTAACAAGGCTGCTTTCAAACAGCCGCGGAGAGAAATAGGCCCCTGCCGCCCGTTTGTTAATCTCGCTGATCGAGGGATAAGGTGCAACCATTGCCGCCACTTGGCTCATTTTCAGATTGTTGGCGATGGCCATCGACCACAGCCCGATCAGCTCGCCCGCCTGATGGCCTACAATGGTGGCGCCGACCGGGCGGCCCTTGACCACCATCACCTTGATAAAGCCCTTGGCCTTGCGCTCGGCAATGGCGCGGTCGTTGTGGCTGTAGTCGAACCGCGCCACCTCCAGCTTGACGCCATAGCGGTCGCGTGCCTGCATCTCGGTCAGCCCCACCTGCGCCAGTTCCGGGTCGGTATAGGTGGCCCAGGGGATATGGGCGGTCTTCGCCTTCGACGGCAGCCCGAACAGGGCGGAGCGGATGATGACGCTGGCGTGGTAACCCGCCACATGGGTGAACTGCAGCCCGCCCGCCACATCGCCGATGGCATAAACGCGCCGGTTGGCGGTCAGCAGGCTCTCATCCACCTTGATGCCGTTGCCTTGCGTGTCAATTCCCGCCGCAGCCAGGTTCAGCCGCTCCGTATTGGCCTTGCGCCCCACCGCCATCAGCAGGTGGCTGCCCATGAACCGGCTGCCATCCTTGGTCTCGACCTCGATCGCGCCCGCCTGCCCGGCGACGCGGGAGACCATGGCGCCCTCGGCAATCTCCACGCCTTCATTGCGCAAGGCGTCCAGCACCAGCGCCGCGGCCTCGGGATCGTCCTTGCCCAGCGCCTTGTAGCCCTCGATCACGGTGACCTTGCAGCCCAGCCGCACATGCGCCTGCGCCATCTCCATGCCGATCGGGCCGCCGCCGATGATCAGCAGATGCTCCGGCTTCTCGCGCAGGTCGAACAGCGTCTCGTTGGTCTCATACGGGACCTTGTCCAGCCCCGGGACCGGCGGCACCAAGGGCGCCGAACCGGTGGCAATCACCACCCGCCGCGCGGAGATGCGGTAGTCTCCGGCGGCCACCTCGGTTTCCGAGACGAAATGCCCGAACTCGCGGATCACCCGCACGCCCAGGCCCTCGAACCGCTCCTGGCTGTCCACCGGGGCGATGGTTTCGATGACCTGATGCACGTGATCCTTGGCCGCGGCGTAGTCCGGTTGCGCCGCCTGATCCGCCACGCCGAAATCCGCGGTATGCGACTGTCCATAGGCCGCCTTGGCGCTTGCCAGCAGCGCCTTGGAAGGAACACAGCCGTAATTCAGGCAGTCGCCGCCCATCTTGTGGCCTTCCAGCAGCACCACATCCGCGCCCATCTGGCTGGCCCCTGCCGCCACCGACAGCCCGCCGGAGCCCGCTCCGATCACCAGAAGATCGCATGTGATGCTGTTCATGTTCAGCTGTCCCTCTTCGCTTGGCCGCGCAGGTTGCCGCGCACCGCTTTCACGATGATCGGCATCGCCGCCAGCACGCACAGTCCCAGAATCGGCCCGATCACATGCGGCTCCCACAGCAGGCTCAGGTCGGGATCGCCGCCGCGGTCAAAGACAGAGCCGACCCCGACGCCGATCCAGGTAAAGACGATGGCGCCGGGGATGATCCCCGCCGCGGTGGTCCACAGGAAGTTGCGGAACTTCACCCCCACCAGCGCCGGCAGCAGGTTCGCCACGAAAAACGGCACCGCCGGCACCAGCCGCAAAAGCAAGAGCACCTCGATTTCGTTCTCCCGCAGCGCCTGTTTCAGCATCCGCACCCGGCCCTCGGCGGCCTCGATTCGCGCCGTCAGAACCGCCCCCAGCCCCATGCGCGCGGCCAGAAAGATGCCCGCCGCGCCGATGGTGGCTGAGACCACATTGAACGCGGTGCCCGCTGCCAGTCCGAACAGGAAGCCGCCGGTGACAGAGGCCACCGCCGCCCCGGGCAGCGAAAACACCACAATCACGATGTAAATCCCCATGAACAGCGCCACCAGGCCCGGGTAATTCTGGTCCCGGAACGCCATCAGCGCCTCGCGGTTGTCGCGCAGCGTGTCAAAGGTCAGGTAATCCTTCAGCACCACCGCCCCGATCAGCGCCACCGCCACCACCGCAACCAGCGGCAGATGCCGCGCAACACCCGGTTTGCCGCCGTCCTGTTGCCTGGCCTTGGATTCTGTTTCCGGTGTATCTGTCATGCCGCCCATCTGGTCCGTGTCTGTTCCGCTCTGTCTGTTGCTACGTGTTAAATGGCTCTTTCGCGAGGGCGGTTCCGCCCGCCTCACAGGCGCTTGATCGCAACTGCGGATTCCGTGAGCTTTATGGCAGAATCACCGCCCCCGTGTTACAGCCGCTCTGTCCGGACAGGCCGTCCGGGGGCAGTTTTCGGCAGAAATGTTGCATATTGCCCAGGGCTGCCATCATAGCTGGGTATGATTTTTCACCTCAAAAGGTGATTTCCCGCTCCGCAGGGTTTGACTTACCCGCCATTCCCTCCTAAAGACCGGGCTTCGAGATAGACCCCGGGCGGGCGATTCCGCGCACCCGAAGAAAAAATGTGGAGACCGGAGCGATGAAACGCACCTATCAGCCTTCGAACCTGGTTCGCAAACGCCGCCACGGCTTCCGTGCGCGCATGGCCACCAAGGCAGGCCGCAAGATCCTGAACGCTCGCCGCGCCCGCGGCCGCAAAGAACTGAGCGCATAAGCTCAGTTCCCGTTCTGACGGACATGACACCGCCGGAGGCCCCCAAGGACGGCAACGCTGCCCGCGGGGACACGCCTCCGGCGGTGTCCGTTTGCGCATCTGCTGCGCAAAAGCTTGAGGTCATGGCCAAGCGCCGTGATTTCCTCGCCTGCGCCCGCCCGCCTGCCCGCAAGCAGGGCACCAAGGCGATGATGGTGCAGGGCCGCAACCGCAAGGACGATGGCGGCATCCGCATCGGCTTCACCTGCTCCAAGAAAGTCGGCAACGCGGTGGCCCGCAACCGCGCCAAGCGTAGATTGCGCGAGGCCGCCCGGATGATTCTGCCAGCCCATGGCCGCCCCGGCTGGGACTACGTTCTGATCGGCCGCGCCGTGGAAACCGCCCAGCGCCCGTTCGAGGAGCTGAAGCGCGACCTGATCTACGCGCTGAAAAAGATCCACGGGCAGTAAGGCGGGCCAGCGCCTTCGGCGTGTTCCGGGCCTTGTCCATTGCTCAACAGCCGCCCTGCCCCTATCTATCCGCCATGACCCCGCTGGCCCATATCTTTGCCCTGCCTGTGCGCGCCTACCGGCTGCTGTTCTCGCCTTGGGTCGGCTTCAACTGCCGCTACCAGCCCACCTGCTCGGCTTATGCCTTGGAAGCGCTGGAGAAACACGGCGCCATCAAAGGCGCCTGGCTGACCGCACGGCGCATCGGCCGCTGCCATCCCCTGGGCGGCGACGGCTATGACCCGGTGCCGGGCTGCGACCCGTCCCATGACCACGCCAAAACCATCCGCAAAGACAGCGCGCAGGACCGCCCGGGCAGCTGAGCCCCGCTACTTCTTCTCGAAAAAGATCGTGACCTCCCCCAAGGTCACGCCAAAGCGGCTCATATAGGCCTTGTTCAGCAGGCGGCCGTCCTCCAGCAGCCACATCCAGTCATCAAAGGACACCCGCATGGTGCCGCCCCGCGGCACCGGCAGGTCGATAGTGTAGGCCCAATTGAAGGTGTCGCCGCGCTCCTCCCCGCGCGCGACCCCCTGCACGCCGTCTGCAGCGCCTTCCCAGGTGTCCTCGCCGGTCTTGGTCAGGGTCCAGATCCGCTGCTCGGTGGTGCCGTCGGAATAGCGGAAATCCTCCGTCAGGGTCAGCTTCTCACCATCCCATTCACCGGTGATATCCACCACAAACCGCCGCCGCACGGTGCCGAAGCGGTCCTCGAACTGCCCGTATGCCACTGTGCGCCCGTCGAAATACTCCTCGAGGTTCAGGCTCCTGCTGCTCAGCTTGCCGTCCGACAGACTGGGCCGCCCGCAGGCAGTCAGCGCCGAAAGCCCCGCCACCCCAGCCCCAAGTGCTGCCCAGCGCACCCAACGGCGCCGGGTTTCGGGTTTGTTTGCGGCCGTCATCACACGCCCCTTTCTCCGCGGTTTTCGCTTTGCATCTCGCATCAACTACGCAGCCGCCGCAGGTTTGGATGACTTTCCATGCGCGGTGCACGGCCCGGGCCGCCGCCGCACGCCTTTTTTCCTTGGCAAAACGCCCGTCCTCGGCTAGGGCGCGCCCATGCTTGATGATGATCTGGACGAAATCCATCCGCTGTTTGCCGGCGCCCCCGCGACCACCGAGTTCAAGAAGCTCCGCAAGCGCATCGTGCGCTATGCCCGCGAAGCGATCGAACAATACGGCATGGTCGAGCGCCGAGCGGACGGCAGCACGCCCAAGTGGCTGGTCTGCCTGTCGGGCGGCAAGGACAGCTATACCCTGCTGGCGGTTCTCTATGAACTGAAGTGGCGCGGCCTGCTGCCGGTGGATCTGCTGGCCTGCAACCTGGATCAGGGCCAGCCCGGCTTCCCGGCGACGGTGCTGCCGGAGTTCCTGGAAAAGATGGGTGTGCCGCACCGGATCGAATACCAGGACACCTATTCCATTGTGGTCGACAAGGTGCCGCAGGGGCGCACCTATTGCGCGCTGTGCTCGCGCCTGCGCCGCGGCAACCTCTACCGCATAGCCCGCGAGGAAGGCTGCTCGGCGGTGGTGCTGGGCCATCACCGCGACGACATCCTGGAAACCTTCTTCATGAACCTGTTCCACGGCGGCCGCCTGGCGACCATGCCGCCCAAGCTGGTGAACGAGGAAGGCGATCTGTTCGTGTTCCGCCCGCTGGCCCATGTGGCAGAGGCAGATTGCGAAAAGTTCGCGCGTTCCATGAATTACCCGATCATCCCCTGCGACCTTTGCGGCAGCCAGGACGGGCTGCAGCGCCAGCAGGTGAAACAGATCCTGGATCAGTGGGAATCAAATTCGCCCGGCCGCCGCCAGGTGATGTTCCGGGCGCTGATGAATGCGCGGCCTTCGCATCTTCTGGACCCGAAACTGTTCGATTTCGCGGGTCTTGAGCTGAACAATGCCGATTCCGCGGACGAAAATCCGGAAATTCCCCTGCTGCGTTAACTCCCGGGTTATATCAGCACCTTAGTCTCAGGGCCGAACGAACGGCTGCAGACGAAAGGTCTGGGAATGACAAATACGGGTTCAGGCTTTCTGGCACGCCTCCGGCGGACCCTTGCCCCCGCGCTTGCGGGGCCGCCAATGCTTGCTTTTCTGCCTGCCCTGACACTCGCCACTTTCTGGCTCGGCGGCGAAACCGCGCTGCTGGCCGTTGCCCTGGGCCTGCCGGTGCTGATCGCCGCGGCCGGCGGCTTCAGCAAACTGGGCGGCAGCGCCGTGCCGCGCGACGCCGTCACCGGCATGATGCTGCGCGACGGGTTTGAGCGGGAGGCCTCCCGGATCTTCGGCGAATGCAGCGAGGCCGGATTGCGCTCTGCCGTATTCGTGCTGGAGCTGGATGAGTACAAGGAACTGACAGACCGCCACGGCCAGGAAGCCGGCGACCGTGTCATGCAGCATTGCGGCGCGCAGATCGTGTCGGTGCTGCGCCAGAATGACACCATTGCCCGGATCGGCGACGGCCGCTTTGCCGTCTGCCTGGCGCCGACCCTGCAGCTGGACCTGGAGCTGTGCATTCAGCTGGCCGGACGAATGCAGGCCGCAACCGAGGAACCGGTGGCGCTGGACGGCACCACGCTTTACATGACCTCCTCGATCGGCTTCTGCCAGCAGGGCCGGGCGCCCGGCGGCTCCAGCGCTGAATGGTTCAGCGCCGCCACCGCCGCCCTGTCGGAGGCGCAAAGCAACGGCCCCGGCGGCATCCGCGCCTATTCCGCCGACATGCCGGGCCACGCCGGCACCCGCTCCAGCCTGCGCGACGAAGCCGCGGCGGCGCTGGAAAACGGCCAGATCCAGGCCTGGTTCCAGCCGCAGATCTGCACCGACACCGGCCGGGTCTCGGGGTTTGAGGCGCTGGCGCGCTGGCTGCACCCGGTGCAGGGGCTGATCCCGCCCTCCACCTTCCTGCCCGCGCTCGAGGAGGCCGGGCTGATGGACCGGCTCAGCCAGGTGATGCTCTATAACTCACTGGTCGCCGTCAGGGCCTGGGACGAAGCCGGGGTGAAGGTCCCCTGCGTCGGCGTCAACTTCGCCACCCAGGAACTGCGCAACCCGGGGCTGGCCGACCGCGTCAAATGGGAGCTGGAGCGTTTCGGCCTGCCAGCGGACCGCCTGTGCGTGGAAATCCTGGAAACCGTGATGACCGACCAGCCCGACGACGTGGTCACCCGCAACATCCTCGCCCTCAGCGAGCTGGGCTGCCCGATCGACCTGGATGACTTCGGCACCGGCCACGCCTCGATCTCTGCCGTGCGCCGCTTCAGCATCTCCCGCATCAAGATCGACCGCTCCTTCGTGATGAAGGCGGACCAGGACCCGGAACAGCAGAAACTGATCTCCGCCATCCTGACCATGGCCGAGCGGCTGGAGCTCGACACCCTGGCCGAAGGGGTGGAAACCGCGGGCGAGCACGCGCTGCTGGCGCAGCTGGGCTGCGGCCATGTGCAGGGCTTCGGCATCGGCCGACCGATGCCGTTCGACCAGACGCTGGACTGGATCGCCGCCCATGAGGCCAAGCTGCAGGATGCCCCGGTGATCGGCCGCCAGACGCCCTGAACGCTCAATTCCTTTGATTTTCTGCCGCACCGGGACCGCATGACGCCCCGGTGCGCCGCGATTCTGCTTGACCTTTGCGGCCCACCTCTGTTGAACCCCACGTGTCCTTCCCTACACGAGGTGGCAGTCCCCAATGGACGATCAGAACAAAAATCTTATTCTCGCAACCGTACTCAGCTTTCTGGTGATCCTCGGGTGGTATACTTTCTTCCCGCCGCCGGAACCGGAACAAGCGCCGGAAACCGCGGTCACTGAAACCGCCCCGGCGGGCGACACCGCCGCAGCGCCCAGCGCCGCTGGCGCTGATGCCGTGGCCGAGGCCGCCCCGGAAGACGCCGCCGCCCCGGATGCGCCGCGCGTCGCCATCGACACGCCCCGCGTCACCGGCAGCATCTCGCTGCAGGGCGGCCGGATCGACGACTTGTCGCTGAAGGACTACCGCGAGACGCTGGATGAAGGCTCCCCGATCGTCAAACTGCTGAAACCGGTGGGCGAGGCCGGCGCCTATTACGCGCTCTACGGCTGGGCACCGGGTGCGGGCCTAACCCTGAACGACGTGCCGGGCGCCAACACCATCTGGTCTGCCCCGGACGGCGCCACCCTGTCCCCCGACAGCCCGGTCACCCTGACCTGGGACAACGGCAAGGGCCTGACCTTTTCCCGCACCATCGCGGTGGATGAGGATTACATGTTCTCGGTCACCCAGTCGGTTGCCAATGCCTCCGGCGGCACCGTGTCGCTGGCGCCCTACGGCACCCTGGCCCGCCACGGCCAGCCCGAGGGCCTGAAGAACTTCTTCATCCTGCACGAAGGCCTGGTCGGCATGACCGACGGCGAGCTGGCCGAGACCGACTATGACGACATGGCCGACTTCGACCCGGACCCGCGCGACGGCTCCAAGTCCAGCGTCAAGCAGGTCGAAGCCAACGGCTGGATCGGCTTCACTGATCACTACTGGATGTCCACCCTGGTGCCCGCACCGGGCCAGGGCTTCCGCTCGATCGCCAAGTTCGACGAGCGCCGCGAGATCTACCAGACCGACATCGTGCTGCCGACTGTCACCGTGGCAGAGGGCCAGTCCTCCGAGGTGACCACCCAGCTGTTTGCCGGCGCCAAGGAATGGGAAGCCATCCGCGGCTACGAGAAGGCAGGCATCGAGGGCTTCCTGGACGTGATCGACTGGGGCTGGTTCTTCTTCCTGACCAAGCCGATGTTCTGGCTGCTGCACAACCTCAATGTCCTGATCGGCAACATGGGCTGGGCGATCATCGGCCTGACCGTGGTGATCAAGATCCTGGTGTTCCCGCTGGCCTATAAATCCTACGCCTCGATGGCGAAGATGAAAGAGCTTCAGCCGGAGATGGAGAAGCTCAAGGAGCGCGCCGGCGACGACCGCCAGAAGATGCAGAAGGAGATGATGGAGCTCTACAAGAAGGAGAAGGTGAACCCCGCCGCGGGCTGTCTGCCGATCCTGATCCAGATCCCGATCTTCTTCTCGCTCTACAAGGTGATCTTCGTCACCCTGGAACTGCGCCACGCCCCGTTCTTCGGCCCGTTCCAGGACCTCAGCGCGCCGGATCCGACCTCGATCATGAACCTCTTTGGCCTGCTGCCCTTTGCGGCTCCGGCGCCGGAGAGCATCCTGGCCCTGGTCTTCATCGGCATCCTGCCGATCCTGCTCGGCGTCTCGATGTGGCTGCAGCAGAAGCTGAACCCGGCGCCCACCGACCCGACCCAGCAGATGATCTTTGCCTGGATGCCCTGGGTGTTCATGTTCATGCTCGGCGGCTTCGCCTCCGGCCTGGTGGTCTACTGGATTGCCAACAACACGATCACCTTCACCCAGCAGTATCTGATCATGCGCAGCCACGGCTATACGCCGGACGTGTTCGGCAACATCAAGTCGAGCTTCAAGAAGAAGCCGAAGGCTGAGAAGGAATGACCGCACAGGTCACGGAAATCTGGCGCCACCCGCTCAAATCCCATGGGCGGGAGGCACTGGAAAGCGTCACCATGATCGCCGGGCAGACCATGCCCGGCGACCGCGTTTGGGCGGTTGCAAACGCGCAGTCCAAGGCCGACGGCAGCAAGTGGGTGGTCTGCGGCAACTTCTCCCGCGGGTCGCAGTCCCCTGCCCTGATGGCAATCGACGCGCGGCTGGACGACGCCACCGGGCTTCTCACGCTTACCCACCCGCAACGGCCCGATATCACGTTTGCCCCCGAAGACCCGGCGGACCTGCAACGCTTTCTCGATTGGGAAAAGCCGCTGCTGCCCAGCACCGCCCGCGCCTCAGCCCGCATCGTCCGGGTTCCGGGCCGTGGCATGACCGATACCGACTACCCCTCAATCACCCTGTGCAACCGGGCCTCCCACCGCGCGGTGGAGCAGGCCATCGGCCACGGCCTCTCCCCCCTGCGCTGGCGCGGCAACATCTGGTTCGATCTGGGGGAGGCCTGGGCCGAAAATGAATGGATCGGCCGCGAGGTGCAGATCGGCGCGGCCGTCTTTGCGGTGCGCGAGCGGGTGGTGCGCTGCCAGGCGACCACCGCCAATCCCGAAACCGGCGAACGCGACGCCGATACGCTCAAGACCCTCAAGGACAATTGGGGCCATCAGGATTTCTCGGTCTATGCCGAGGTGGTGCGCGGCGGCGAGATCCGCCTGGGCGACGCGGTAAAGGTGCTGTGATGCAGATGCAATTTTCCCTGGCCGAAGCGCCGGACGACATTTCCGCCGAGAAGGGCCGCAAGCTGTTTGCGGGCGAGACCGAATTCCTGAAAGGCGTGGTGGCGATGAACGGCCTGCCCGATGCCGACCGGGTGGAGGTCTGCTTTGCCGGCCGCTCCAACGTCGGCAAGTCGAGCCTGATCAACGCGCTGACCGGCACCAAGGGCATCGCCCGCGCCTCCAACACGCCGGGCCGCACGCAGGAGATCAACTTCTTCACCCAAGGGCCCGAGCTTTATCTGGTCGACCTGCCCGGCTACGGCTATGCCAACGCGCCACTGAAGGTGGTGGAGCAATGGCAGAAACTGCTGAAACGCTACTTGTCAGGCCGCCAGAACCTGCGCCGCGCCTTTGTGCTGATCGACAGCCGCCATGGCGTGAAGGCGGTGGATGACGAGATCATGAAGCTCTTGGACAGCTCCGCCGTCACCTTCCAATGCGTGATGACCAAGGCCGACAAGGTCAAGGAAAAGGACCGCGCCAAGGTTCTGGAACAAGTGAAGGGCGCGCTGGCGAAACACCCCGCAGCCTACCCCGAGATCGTGCTGACCTCGTCTGAGAAGGGCGACGGCATCTCCACCCTGCGCTCGATCATCGCCGGTCTGTAAAAGACGTGCTCAGCCGCCTGCCCTCCCTGCTGGTTGTGATCGCCCTGGCCGTGGCCGGGCTGATCCCGTCCGGCTGGATGCCGGCATCGGCGCAGGACGGCAAGGTGCTGCTGGTGATCTGTACCGGCCACGGGCCGGTGGAAACCTGGGTCGATCTGGACAGCGGCGAACCCCACGCACCTGCCGAGCAGATGGAGGATCGCAGCTGTCCGTTTGCGGCCCTTGGCGCGGTGGCGTTGCTGCCGGACAGCCTGATTGACCTGAACCTAAATGCGTCTCTCGGCGACCGCTGGTCGCGCGAGGCCTTCACCCATCACACCGCCGGTTTCCACTGGCGCTATGATGCCCGCGGCCCGCCCGCGCTCTCCTGATTTTCTGAACACTTCTGACTTTTCCCCCGGCGCCCCGCGCGACCGGCCCCGTTCCGATATGGAGAGAACAATGGCAACCAGCCAACCGCAATCCGCGGACCAATCGCGTCCGCTGTCCCAAAAATTCTACGCCGCCGTCTGGCGCTGGCATTTCTATGCCGGCCTGTTTGTGATCCCCTTCCTGATCATGCTGGCCGTCACCGGCCTGATGATGATGTTCATCACCCAATTCGACGGGCGCGACGGTGAGAAAATCACCGTCACCCAAGGCGCCGCCGAGCTGAGCCTGCCTGAGCAGGAGGCCGCCGTTCTGGCCGCCCAGCCCGGCACCATCGCCGAATGGATCGGCCCCAAGGCCCCCGATCTGGCCGCTGTGTTCCGGGTGAAGACAGATGACGGCCAGCGCCTGGTGGCGCTGGATCAATACACCGGCGAGGTGATCGAAATCTGGGACCGCCGTGCTGGCTGGTACGACTTTGCCGACAACATCCACTCCACCCTGCTGATCGGCGACACCGGCGACCGGCTGATCGAGATCGCCGCAGGCCTTGGCATCGTGCTGGTGCTGACCGGGCTTTACCTGTGGTGGCCGCGCGGCAATTCCCTCAGCGCCTTTGTCCCCAATGTCCGCGCACGCGGCCGCGCGCTGTGGAAGAACCTGCACGCCGTAACCGGCTTCTGGATGTCAGCCCTGCTGGTCATCTTCCTGATCTCCGGCCTGTCGTGGACCGGCATCTGGGGCGGCCAGATGATGCAGGCCTGGAGCACCTTCCCCGCCGCGAAATGGGACAACGTGCCTCTGTCTGACGACATCCACGCCAGCATGAATCACGGCTCCACCAACGATGTGCCTTGGGCGCTGGAACAGACACCGATGCCCGCCTCCGGCTCTGACGCAGGCATCACCGGCGTCGCCGAAGGCGCGCCCGTGGATGCGGCCAGCCTCATCGCGCTCGGCCGTGCACTGGGGATGGAGGGCCGCTTCCGCCTCGCCTACCCCGGCGGCGAAACAGGCGTCTGGACCCTCAACCGCGACAGCATGAGCGGCGACGGCGACAGCCCCTTCATCGACCGCACCGTGCATGTGGACCAATACAGCGGCAGGATCCTGGCCGACGTGAAATACGAGGACTACTCCTGGGCCGGTAAGGCGATGGCCGTCAGCATCCCCTTCCACATGGGGCTGATGGGCACCTGGAGCTTCATCCTGAACGTGGTGTTCTGCCTCGCGGTGATCTTTGTCTGCATCTCCGGCCTGGTGATGTGGGTCAAGCGCCGCCCCGCCGGCGCCGCCCGCCTGGCCGCGCCGCCGGAACCGGCAGAGATGCCGTTCTGGAAAGGCGCCGCGCTGATCGCCGTTCTGGTGTCACTGGCCTTCCCGCTGACAGGCCTGGCGCTGCTGGCCGCGCTGGCCTTTGACGTGCTACTGCTCGGCAACCTGCCGGTGCTGAAACGCGCGGTGAGCTGAAACTATCAAGACGCTGTCCGGCCTCGCGGCCGGACAGACCAAAGGGGTCAAACGTGCTGCGCGCCGTTCACCTCAATCTCGGCGCCGGAGATATAGGAGCTGCCCTCCGAGCACAGGAAATAGATGGCTGAGGCCACCTCCTCCGGCTGGCCCAGCCGCTGCATCGGCAGCTTCTCGACAATCTTCTCGGTGCCGGGCGACAGGATCGAGGTTTCCACCTCCCCCGGCGCAATCGCATTCACCCGCACCCCCATCGGCCCGAAGTCATGCGCCATCTCCCGCGTCAAGGCCGCCAGCGCCGCCTTGGAGGTGGCATAGGCCGCCCCGGCAAAGGGATGCACCCGGCTGCCCGCAATCGAGGTCACATTGACCACCGAGCCCTTGGCTGCTGCCAGCTCCTCCTTCAGCCCGCGCGCCAGCACCACCGAAGCAAAGAAGTTCACGTGAAACACCTTGCCCCAGTCCATCAGGTCGGTGTTGAGCGTGCTGAGCCGCTCCCCCTCCGGACCCTTGGGCGAAATGCCTGCGTTGTTGATCAGGGCGTCCAGCCGCCCGTCCAGCATCTCCTGGATCCGGCCCACCGCGTTGATCGTGTCCGACGGGTCCGACAGGTCCAGCTGCACATGGTTTTCCTGGCCGCCGCCCCAGGGGCATTCCTGCGGGAACGGCTGCCGCGAGCAGGTGATCACCCGCCAGCCCTCGGCATTGAAACGGCGCACGGTGGCATGGCCGATGCCGCGGCTGGCACCGGTGAGCAGCAGGGTTTTCTGGCGCATGGCGCAGCTCCGTGTAAGGTGGTATCCGGGCTGCAGCCTAGCACCCGCACGGGCCGCTGCAACGGCGCATTTGCGCAGCCGCTTGGCAGCACGCCCGGAAACGCGTAACACCCCCTGTCAGAGGGACCCCAGCGATGAAGAAACAGAATATGAACCGCGATTGGATTGCCACTGCCGAAACCCTGTCGAGCGCGCTGCCGTATTTCCAGCGATTCTCCGGGGCGATTGTCGTCATCAAGCTCGGCGGCCACGCCATGGGCAGCGACGAGGCGATGGAAACCTTTGCCCGCGACATCGTGCTGATGCGCCAGGTCGGGGTGAATCCGGTGATCGTTCACGGCGGCGGGCCGATGATCAACGCGATGCTGGAAAAGCTGCAGATCAAGTCGGAATTCGTGAACGGCAAGCGGGTCACCGATGCCGCCACCATGGAAGTGGTGGAGATGGTGCTGTCCGGCGTCGTCAACAAGCGCATCGTGCAGGCGATCAACAGCCAGGGCGGCCGCGCCGTCGGCCTGTCGGGCAAGGACGCGAACCTGATCACCTGCGACCAGGCCGACCCGGATCTGGGCTTTGTCGGCGCGCCGGCCGAAATGGACCCCAAGGTGCTGCACGGGCTGTTTGAGAAGAACATGATCCCGGTGATCGCCCCCATCGGCGCCGGCCGGGATGGCGAGACCTACAACATCAACGGCGACACCGCCGCAGGCGCCATCGCCAAGGCGCTGCAGGCCGACCGCCTGCTGCTGCTGACCGATGTGGCCGGCGTCAAGAACGCCGAGGGCGAAGTGGTGACGGAGCTGAAGGCGGCCGATGTCGAGGAAATGACCGCCAGCGGCGTCATCGCCGGCGGCATGATCCCCAAGACCGAAACCGCGCTGGACGCGGTCCGCGGCGGCGTGCGCGCCTGCATCATCGTCGACGGGCGGGTGCAGAACGCGGTGCTGCTGGAACTTTACACCGACCACGGCGCAGGCTCGATGATCCGCGCCTGACGGCGCGGCAGGCGCGGCTCAAGAGGGGCGCCGCCCCTCTTGGCTCTCCCGGGCCAATCCGCCCCGGGATATCCTCAGTCAGAACAACGGGGGATGCGCCCGTCAGCTTCCCGGCGCCTTGTAGGCGCCTGCGAACCGGCCCGCTTTCTCCTGCATTTCCTTGAATTCATCCGCCGTGAACGCCCGGATGGTCTTGAGGTTGCTGACCGCGCCGCTGGCGCCGGTCGCCAGCAGGGCTGCCAGCAGGTTGGAGACGTCGTCGATCGTGACCTTGATCGCGAAATCATGGTCCCCCGTGGTCAGATAGAAGCTCTCCAGCGTGCCGCCTGCCGCCTCGACAAGGGCACGGGCCGCGGCCTCGCGGTCGCTGGGGCTGTCGATCATCGCCTTCATCGCAGAAGACGTGTAGTTCCCGGTCACGATAAATCTTGGCATTCAGTCTCTCCCTGGGGCGGAAGATGCAGGCCGGCTGCAGGCACGATGCCGGATATTCCGGCCTGCATGCCCCGCGCGGATCATAGCATGGATCACGCTTCCGGCATATGAGGAAGCCCGGCCCGGCCTGCGGGGGCTTGCCTTTGGCCCGATATTGCGCATCGCTGGCGGTATGGAGCATGAAACCCTGATCCGCCTGGGAGTCTTCCTGGGCCTGTTTGCGCTGTTCGCGGCGGCCGAGGCCCGGGCGCCGCGGCGCGCCCGCAGCCTGCCGCGGCAGCGGCGCTGGCTGACCAACCTGTCGATTTCGGTGCTCAACACGCTGACCCTGCGGGCGCTGGCGGTTGGCCTGCCGCTGCTGGCGGTGGGCGCAGCGCTGGATGCGGCAGAGCACGGCTGGGGGCTGCTGAACGCGGTGCGCTGGCCGGCCTGGGCAGAGGTGCTGCTGGCGGTGCTGGTGCTGGACTTCGCAATCTGGCTGCAGCATCTGATCACCCACAAGGTGCCGCTCCTGTGGCGGCTGCACCGGGTGCATCATGCCGACCGCGACATGGACGTGACCACCGCGGTGCGCTTCCACCCGGTGGAGATCGCGCTGTCGATGCTGGTGAAATGCGGGCTGGTCTATCTGCTGGGGCCCTCGGCCCTGGCAGTGGTGCTGTTCGAGATCCTGCTGAACGGCACCGCATTGTTCAACCACGCAAACCTGACCCTGCCCCGCAGGGCGGACGGGCTGCTGCGGCTACTGCTGGTGACACCGGACATGCACCGGGTGCATCACTCGCAGCTGCGGGCCGAGCATGACAGCAACTACGGCTTTGCGCTGTCGGTCTGGGACCGGATCTTCGGCACCTATATTGCCCAGCCCGGCCAGGGGCATGACGGCATGACCGTGGGGCTGGAGTGGCAGGACGGGCGGCCCGCAGGGCTGGGCTGGAGCCTGCTGCTGCCGTTCCGCCGCCGCTGAGATCCGGCAGCAGGAAGACGCCGGCAGGCCAGAGTCGGGCGTTTTTGCCCTGCGCCGCCCCCGGCCGGCTGCTAGGCTCGCCCCAAGCCACCACACCGGACGCCGCACATGACCCTGACTGACCTGCCAGACCATCCTGCCCCGGATGCGCATCTTTACTCACGGATCGAGGACGGGGCCGCGCAGGCCGGTCTGGCCGTTCAGGGCGCGCTGCACCCGGCCCGCCAGCCGGTCAAGGCACTGGACAGCGGAACCCTGCTGCTGCTGGGAACCTCTGGGGCATTCTGGCCGCTGTTCCAGTCCAGCCCGGAATTCCTTGACGGGGCCCCGGATCCGGTCGACCGCTGGTCCGTGCGGGTGATCGGCGCGCTGGCGGAGACGCTGGGCGGCACCCCCTATTTCCCCTTTGGCGGGCCGCCCTACACCCCCTTCATCAACTGGGCGCTGGCCTCGGGGCGGTTTTTCACATCGCCGTCACAGATGCTGGTGCATGATAGCGCCGGCATGATGATTTCCTTGCGGGGGGCCATTCATTTCAAACAGGAATTTGACATTCCCCCTCCGCCTTTGGCAGAGTCGCCCTGCGACAGCTGCCCCTCGCGTCCCTGCCTTGCCGCCTGCCCCGTCAGCGCCCTGGCCGACGGAGGCCCCTACGACCTGGCGGCCTGCCATGCGTATCTCGACACCAGCGCAGGCGCCGGCTGCATGTCCGGCGGCTGCCTTGCCCGGCGGGCCTGCCCGCTGAGCTTCGCCGCCAGCCGCGACCCAGACCAAACCGCACACCACATGAGGCATTTTCACCCGCAATGACCTGCACGCTGATCCTGACCCGCCACGCCAAATCCGCCTGGGACACCAATGTGCCCAGCGACCACGCCCGCCCGCTGAACAAGCGCGGGCGCCGCTCAGCTCCGGCCATTGCCGCCTGGCTGCGCGAATGCGGCTACCTGCCGGACCAGGTGATCTGCTCCTCTGCCCAGCGCACCCGCGAAACCTGCGAGCTGATGGATCTGGGGGTGCCCGCCAGATTCACCGAGCGGCTCTATCACGCCAATTCCGACATCATGTTCAAGGAACTGAGCGCGGCGGAGCAGAACCGGGTCATGCTGATCGGCCACAATCCCGGCATTGCCGCCTTTGCCCATTCCATCGTCGCCAGCCCGCCGGACCATTCCCGGTTCGACGATTATCCCACCGGCGCGACGCTGGTGGTGAAGTTCGATATCAGCAGCTGGAAAGACCTGGCCTGGAGCAGCGGCAAGGCCATCGACTTTGCCGTCCCGCGGGAGCTTCTGGGCGAATGATCCCTGCGGCAAGCTGGCGCATCCCGCGCGGGAGGCCTCTGGCGCCCGCGCGAAAGCGTGACTAGATAGTCAGCCGCACAGACATTTGCCGGACTGGAGACCGTCATGCACCGCCGTTCCCTGCTGCTGGCCGCAGCCGCCCTGCCCCTCACCGCCCTGCCGGGTTTCGCCGCGGCACCGGAGGCCATCCGGATCATGAAGTCGCCCACCTGCGGCTGCTGCACTGCCTGGGCCGATCACCTGTCCGCCGCCGGTTTCCGGACCGAGGTGCGCAATGTGCCGGACGAGGATCTGTGGGCGATGAAGGAGCGGCTGGGCGTCACCGGCGATCTGGCCTCCTGCCACACCGCGATGGCCGGGCCTTACGTGATCGAGGGCCATGTGCCCGCCGCAGACATCCAGCGGCTGCTCGCGGAACAGCCCGCCGCGCTGGGGCTGTCCGTGCCGGGCATGCCGGTCGGCTCGCCGGGGATGGAAATGGGCGATGAGCGCGAGGCGTTCGACACCCTGCTGATCCGGGCAGACGGCACGACAGAGGTGTTCGCCAGACATTCCTGACCAAGACCCCTGGAACAAAAAAGGCCGGGCGCAGTGCCCGGCCTTTCTGTTTTGCGGTGTTCCGTAGGGTGGGCGTTTCCGCCCACCGCCAAATGGAGCTTCAGTGACCCAGAATCTGGCTGAGGAACAGCTTGGTGCGGTCGCTCTTCGGGTTGTTGAAGAACTCTTCCGGCTCGTTCTGCTCCACGATCTGTCCCGCGTCCATGAAGATCACCCGGTTCGCCACCTGACGGGCAAAGCCCATCTCGTGGGTCACGCAGAGCATGGTCATGCCTTCCTCGGCCAGTTCGATCATGGTGTCGAGCACCTCTTTGATCATCTCCGGGTCGAGCGCCGATGTCGGTTCATCGAACAGCATGATGCGCGGCATCATGCAAAGCGAGCGCGCAATTGCCACACGCTGCTGCTGGCCGCCCGACAGCATGCCCGGGTACTTGTGGGCCTGCTCCGGGATCTTCACCTTCTCCAGGAAGTGCATCGCCCGCTCTTCGGCTTCCTTCTTGGGTGTCTTGCGGACCCAGATCGGCGCCAGGGTGCAGTTCTCCAGGATGGTCAGATGCGGGAACAGGTTGAAGTGCTGGAACACCATGCCGACCTCGGAACGGATCTTGTCGATGTTCTTGAGGTCGTTGGACAGTTCGGTGCCGTCCACCACGATCTTGCCCTGCTGGTGCTCTTCCAGCGCGTTGAGGCAGCGGATCAGGGTGGATTTGCCGGAGCCGGACGGGCCCGCGATCACAATCCGTTCGCCGCGGTTGACGGTCAGATTGATGTCGCGCAGCACGTGGAAGGATCCGTACCACTTGTTCATGTTGTTGATTTCAATGGCGACCTCGTCGCTCACGGTCATCTTGGAGCGGTCGATTGCGCGGTCGGACATAAGTTCAGACATATGTTGAACTCCTTAACGGTGGTCGGTGGCGAGACGGCGCTCGAGCCACTGTGAGTATTGAGAAATGCCGTAGCAGACGACGAAGAACAGAAGCGCGGCAAAGCCCAGAAGCTCCCAATAGACCCCGTTCCACTCGGTGGAGGCGAGGATCGGGCCGCGGATCATGCCAACCAGGTCGAACATCGAAATGACCGAGACCAGGGTGGTGTCCTTGAACAGGCCCACGGCCACGTTCACGATGCCCGGAATGGAGATCTTCAGCGCCTGCGGCAGAATGATCAGACGCATCGCCTGGGGATAGTCCAGGCCAAGGCTGTCAGCTGCTTCGTACTGTCCCTTCGGCAAGGCCGCGAGACCGCCGCGGATCACCTCGGCGATATAGGCTGCCGAGAACATGGTGATCATGATCACCACGCGCAGGAACAGGTCGACGGTGCTTTCCGGCGGGAAGAAGTAGGCCAGCATCACCGATGCCACGAACAGCAGGGTGATCAGCGGCACGCCGCGCACGAACTCGATGAAGATCACGCACATCCACTTGATCAGCGGCATGTCCGACTGGCGGCCCAGCGCCAGTGCGATACCCAGCGGCAGCGACAGCGACACGCAGGTTACGCCCAGCATCATGTTCAGCATGAAGCCGCCCAGATCGCGCGAGGGCACCGGGGACAGCCAGGCATCCTCCGACGCGCCTTCGGGGATCAGCTCGCCGCCGATAAGCCAGACTGCAAGCGCCACTGCGATCGCCCCGAAAAAGCCGATGGCAAAGCTGCTCTTGCCGTACTTCTGGAACACGGCCGCGGCCGCGACGAAGCCCAGAAGCGCCACCACCGGCACCATCAGCGTTCCGCCCCAGATCAGCCAAAATGCCAGGAACGGGTAGACAGCGGTGAAGGCCAGCAGTTTACGCGGCAGATCGAAGAACAGGACCGGGGCCGCAGCGACGAGGAAGAGAACCAGCGCCAGGTTCGGTCGCCAGTATTGGTCACCCGGGTACTTGAAGCCGTAGAGAAGCTGGTTCCAGCGCTCGGTCAGGACCGAGAAACAGGCCCCGATCTTGCCCTGCAGCACTTCGCGGCACTCGGCCAGAGAGCTGGTGGTCCAGACCCCGTTCAGCACCCAGGGCAGGATGTTGCTCAGCACCATGTATATCGCGGCCAGCGCCACGATGGTCAGCGCGGAGTTCGCGGCGTTGGAGAACAGGTTCTCGCGCAGCCATTTCACCACGCCTGTTTCCGACGCCGGCGGCGGGGCCGGCGGGATCTCGGTTTCGCGGACAAAGGCGACGGTATGTGCGTGTGTATCGCTCATGTCTCAGCGCTCCTTCAACTTCACAGATGCGTTGTAGACGTTCATCACCATCGAGATCACCAGCGAGGCGGTCAGGTAGAACAGCATCAAGAGCAGCACGCACTCGATGGCGCGGCCGGTCTGGTTCAGCGTGATGCCGCCCAGGGTTGCGGTGATATCCGCATAGCCCACGGCGATGGCGAGCGAGGAGTTCTTGGTGATGTTGAGGAACTGCGAGATCAGCGGCGGGATGATGACCCGAAGCGCCTGCGGCAGAACCACCAGGTTCATCACCCGGCGCGAGCGCAGGCCCAGCGCGGATGCCGCCTCGGTCTGGCCCTTGGAAACCGCCTGGATGCCGGCCCGGACGTTTTCAGCGATGAAGGCGCCGGTGTAGATCGACAGCGCGAACCAAAGCGCGATCAGCGGGCCGCCAACCTTGATGCCGCCGCTGAAGTTGAAGCCCTTCAGTTCCGGGTATTCCCAGGTCAGCCCCATGATCAGTGTCAGCGCCAGGAACGGCACCAGCCAGGCTGCGAGGATCGGCAGCATGGTCTTGGGGCGGACACCGGTGGCTTCCTGCTTGTGGCTGGCCCAAACGTTGATCTGATGCGCCACAATCCAGGACAGCGCGAAACCGGCAAGGATCAGCAGCCAGTTCATCGCGGTGCTGGCAAAGATGCCGTTCTGGAACCAGGGCATCGGCGTGTAGATGCCGCGATTGGTGAAGGCGAAGGAGTCAAACAGCATGCTGGCGGTCGCATTGTCGCCGCGGAACGCCCGCGGGCCCGGCAGCACCGCCGTCATGATGGTGAAGATGATGATGATCCAGATCAGCACCGGGATGTTGCGGAAGATCTCCACATAGGCCGCCATCAGCTTGGAGACGAGCCAGTTGTTGGACAGCCGCAGAACCCCGGCGATCACCCCGAAGACGGTGGCGGTGATACAGGCCAGGAAGGCCACCAGCAGGGTGTTCAGCAACCCGACCAGCGCGGCCCGCGCATGGCTGGACTGACTGTCGTATTCAACCAGGGTCTGGTTGATGTCGTACCCGGCCGAGTCGCCAAGGAAGGTGTAGGAAATATTGAGTCCGGCAGCGCGGAGGTTCTGGATCAGGTTGTTGCCCAGATACCAGATACACAGGGCCAGAACGATCGCCGCAATCACCTGGAAGGTCAGGGAACGATAGCGGGTATCGTTTATGAGCATAGACAGCCGAAAGCCTTCGGCCGGCGGGTCAGTAAGCGTTGACATATATTGTGATCCCCTGACTCCGGCGTCCTGATCCTGGCGGGGTTGTCCCCGCTCCGCAGCTTGCCGGAGCTTTTTTCAGATAGGAAAAGGGCGCAGGAATGTCCTGCGCCCCTCCCGGTGGTGTGGTTAGCGGAACGGCGGAGCGTACAGCAGGCCGCCTTCGGTCCACTGGGCGTTCAGGCCGCGGGCCAGGCCGACCGGAGTGTCTTCGCCGATGTTCTTGGCAAAGATCTCGCCGTAGTTGCCCTGAGCGGCAATCGCGTTCTTGGCCCAGTCAGCCGACAGGCCCAGCATTTCGCCCAGGGTGCCCTCGGTGCCCAGCAGGCGGTTGATTTCCGGATTCTCGGTGCCGGCTGCCATTTCGCCCAGGTTGGCCGAGGTGATGCCCAGCTCTTCTGCCGCGACCAGCGCGTTCAGGCTCCAGCGGACAACGTCGCCCCACTCGTGGTCGCCGTGGCGGACCAGCGGGCCCAGCGGCTCCTTGGAGATGATTTCCGGCAGGATCACGTGGCCGGCCGGATCGTCGAAGGTTGCGCGGGTTGCGGCCAGGCCGGAGGCGTCGGTGGTGTAGACGTCACAGGCGCCTGCCAGGTACTGCTGCTGCGCTTCGGCGTTGGTTTCGATCGGAACCGGCTCGTAGCTGATGTTGTTGGAGCGGAAGAAGTCCGCCAGGTTCAGCTCGGTGGTGGTGCCGGTCTGGATGCAGACGGTGGCGCCGTCCAGTTCCTTGGCCGAGGACACGCCCAGCTCTTTCGGGACCATGAAGCCCTGGCCGTCATAGTAGTTGACGCCCACGAATTCGAACTTCAAGTCAACGTCGCGGCTGAAGGTCCAGGTGGTGTTGCGGGCCAGCATGTCGATTTCGCCAGACGCCAGCGCGGTAAAGCGGGTCTTGCCGGTGGTCGGCACGAATTCGACAGCGTTGGAGTCGCCCAGCACGGCTGCAGCCACAGCACGGCACACGGCAACGTCAAAGCCTTCCCATTCCCCATTCGCATTCGGGGCCGCAAAGCCGACCAGGCCGGTGGTGACGCCGCAGTTCAGCTTGCCGCGGGCCTTCACGTCGTCCAGCGTGCCGGCGGATGCTGCGCCAGCCGCAAGACCGGCAAAGGTCATTGCGCCCAAAATAACGGATTTTTTCATATTTACCTCTTCCTGATAGCCCGCCATTCGGCGGTTCTTATTTTCCGGCGATCCCCCGCCGGATATGAGACTGAAGAAGGGTTTACCCCTAATTCGTCGCTGAGTTTGGGCGCATTCATCAGCAAACGTCAAGTGTGCTATCAGGAATTTCGATGTACGAATTCCGCACGCGGGCCTTGCGCGCGGAATTTTGTTTCGGGTTCCCCCTGTGGAAAAGTAATTTCTTGTCCTCTCAGGAAAAATCGTAGAATCGCTTGGCGTGCAGGAATTCCTGCCGTTTCACTTCCGCGGCAGCTTGGGCTTCCTCGTCCACGCCCCACTGTTCTTCCTGCCAGCGCTCATCCAGCCGCGACAGCAGCCAGATCTCCTCGGCGCTGCGCCAGCCCGATGCGGCCGCAAACCCAAGGATCAAAGAGCCTGAAATGCCTACCAGATCGTGAAATGCGGCCAGCTGGAAAGGCGTCATCGCGCGGGTTTTCTCTGCCAGAACCGCCAGCGCCGCCGCCTCCTGCGGCTGGTGCAGAACCCCGGCCCGGGGCTGCAGGCGCACGCCCAGTTCCGCCTCTGCCCAGTCCAGCACCGGGTCCCATTCGGCGGCCTGCCGGGCCGCCAGTTCAACCGGAGACCCGGCCCGGTAGCACAACAGATCGCTGTCGCCGTATTCGGCCAGCATCGCCGCCACTTCGCTGTGCTGATGTGTCACCTTGTCAATCGCGGCATTCGCCGAGCGGGTGCAGGGCATGGTTTTCGGATCAACTGATTCGGTCTGGGCGTCCCATTCCGCGGCAATCGCCTCTGCCATGGCGCGGGTCGGCACCGCCAAAAGCGCCTTGGCCGGGGTCTTGACCCGGCGGCCGTCCAGCTCCACCGCAAACCCGTCTGCGGTCTCTGCCACGGTGACCGCTTTCCAGAACCGTTTCTGTGCCCAGCCGCTCATCTCTTAGCCTTTCCAGATCTCTGCCAGCAGCGGGCGCAGCTCCGCGAAATCGCGGATCAGGTAATCGGCGCCCAAGGTTTCTGCCGGGTGATAGCCCCAGGGCACGGCGATGGTGGTGACCCCCGCTGCGCGCCCCATTTCGATGTCAAACCGCGTGTCGCCGATCATCACGGTGCTGTCCCGGTTCACGCCTGTCTCCGCCATCGCTGTCAGCACCATCGACGGGTGCGGCTTCGACGGGTGATGATCCGCCACCTGCCGGGTCACGAAACAGCTCAGCCCGTGCGCCGCGATCAGCGCCTCGACCCCGCGCTGGGATTTGCCGGTGGCGACCCCCAGCAGGTATTCCGGCACCTCGTTCAGCTCCGCCAGCATCTCCCGCGTTCCAGGGTAAAGCGGCGAATGCGCCGCCCCCGCCGCCTCGCGCGCCAGCATGTAGGAGGATTTGTAGCCCTCCACCAGCGCCTCCAGCGTGGCGGCGTCCTGATCCGGCGCCAGCTCGGCCATGGCCAGCGGCAGCGACAGGCCGACGATGGACAGGATCGCGTCGCGGGACGGCGTTTCCAGCCCGGCGCCTTCGAACGCCTCCGCCATTGCGCCAGTGATCGCGCCCTGGCTGTCCACCAGAGTGCCGTCAACGTCAAACAGGATCAGCCGCAGGTCCGCGCTCACTTCAGGTCCTCGAACGGGTCGTCAGCCGCCAGGTCCTCACTCCAGCCGAAGGTGTCCCAGCTTTCCTTCATGTGATCCGGCAGCGGCGCCACCACCGAGACCGGCTTGCGGGTGACGGGATGTTCAAACACCATCCGGCGCGCGTGCAGGTGCAGCTTCTTGGAGATCACCCCGCCGATCGAGGCGCCCCAGCCATCGCCCAGGTTCTCCTGACCCGAGCCGCCGTATTTGCCGTCGCCCGCAATCGGATGGCCCATGCCGGACATATGCGCCCGCAGCTGGTGGGTGCGGCCGGTGATCGGCTCCATCGCCACCCAGGCGGCACGGCTGGCGACGCGGTAGAGCGTGGCATAGAGCGTATGCGCGCGCTTGGCGCCGGGCGTTTCGTCGATGTCGTGCGGATGCACGTTGATCATCTTCTCGCCCTCGCCGGATTTGCCATGGCCCGGTGCTTTCACCAGCCCGTTCTTGATCTCGCCCAGGTAGGGCGTCGGCACCCCGGCAACCAAGGCCCAATAGATCTTGCGGGTGTTCTTGTGGCGGAAGGCAGCGGTCAGCGCCTGCGCCGCCTTGCGGTTCCGCGCCAGCACCAGCACGCCGGAGGTGTCCTTGTCGATCCGGTGCACCAGCTTGGGCTTTTCCTCCAGCCCGAACTTCAGCGCCTCGGCCAAACCATCCACATGCTTGGTGGTGCCGGAGCCGCCCTGCACCGCCAGCCCTGCGGGCTTGTTCAGCACGATCACATCATCGTCGCGGTAGATCACGCAGGACTGGATCATCTTGGCATCGGCGTCAGAGATTTTCATCTCGCGCGGCGCGGCAGGTTTCAGGTCGCTGTCTGCCAGCGGCGGCACCCGCACCACCTGCCCCGCCTCGACGCGGGTATTGGCCTTCACCCGGCCCCCGTCCAGCCGCAGCTCACCCTTGCGGCACATCTTTTCGATGCGGCCCTGGTTCACATGCGGAAACAGCCGCCGCAGCCAGCGGTCGATACGCTGGCCGCCGTCGTCTTCGCTGACGGTAATCATCTGAACGCCGCTCATGCGAACACTCCTCTTGCGGCCATCAGGCCCAGAAACAATCCGCCGACCGACAGGCCCACGGACAAACATACGTACAGCGCCGCCTGCCCGAAGGCGCCGCGCTCGATCAGGTTGGCGGTCTCCAGCGAGAACGCCGAGAAGGTGGTGAACCCGCCCATCAGCCCGGTCATCACCAGCGGGCTGAGCCAGGTCAGGTCCCGCAGCGCCGCCGCCACCACGAACATCCCCATCAGGAAGGAGCCGAGGATGTTCACCGTCAGGATCGCCACCGGAAAATCATGGTGCCCCAGCAGCCGGATGATGCCCAGCCCGGCCAGATAGCGGCACACTGCCCCGATTGCGCCGCCAAGGGCCACCATGGAAACCGAAGAAATCATCCCCGTCCTGTCGCCGGCGCAGGCAGGGATGTCAAGTTTTGCCCGTATTGCAGCCTCCGCAAGCCTCCAGCGGGGCCGCCCGCCGCTTCTTCTTTGCAAAAATACTCGCGCCGCAGGCAGCGGCTTTCCCGCCGGAAAGCCGCTTTACTTGTTCCGCTTCAGCCGCAGGTTCGCAAAATAGTCCGTGCGCCGCTTCAGCTCGCGCTCGAACCCCCGCTCCACCGGCTGGTACAGCACCGGGCGTTTCACCCCGTCGGGGAAGTAGTTCTGGCCGGAGAACCCGTCCTCCGCGTCGTGGTCATAGGCATAGCCGTCGCCGAAGCCCTGCTCCGACATCAGCTTGGTCGGGGCGTTCAGGATGTGCTTGGGCGGCGGCGCGCTGCCGGTTTGCTTGGCCAGCCGCCGGGCTGCCTTGATGCCGACGTAGACCGCGTTGGATTTCGGTGCCAGCGCCAGATAGACCGCGGCATTCGCCAGCGCCAGCTCACCCTCGGGGCTGCCAAGGCGCTCGTAGGTCTGCCAGGCATTCAGGCAAACCGTGTTGGCCTGCGGATCGGCCATGCCGATGTCCTCGGTCGACATCATGGTCAGGCGCCGGGCCAGGAACCGCGGGTCCTCGCCGCCCTCCAGCATCCGCGCCAGCCAGTAAAGCGCTGCATCCGGGTCGGAGCCGCGGATCGACTTGTGCAGGGCGGAAATCAGGTTGTAATGCTCGTCGCCGGACTTGTCGAACTTGGCCGCCCGGCGCATCAGGCGGGCCGACAGCGCCTCGCGCCCCAGCGGGGCCTCCACCTTCCAGGCGGC
Source organism: Leisingera sp. JC11 (assembly GCF_040704725.1). Lineage (NCBI taxonomy): Bacteria > Pseudomonadati > Pseudomonadota > Alphaproteobacteria > Rhodobacterales > Roseobacteraceae > Leisingera > Leisingera sp. JC11. The sequence continues at coordinate 13,677 of NZ_JBFCVS010000012.1, read as the reverse complement.
AACCTGTTCGATGAGATTCAGGAGCGCCCGCCCGTCGCCATCGGCCATCTCATGCAGCGCATCGCGGGCATCGCCCGACAGCGGCAGGGCGCGGCCCAGCTCCTTCTCGGCGCGCTGGGTCAGGCGTTCGAGATCGGCAAGCGACAGGCGTTCCAGAACCAGCACCTGGCTGCGCGACAGCACAGCGGCGTTAAGCTCGAACGAGGGGTTTTCGGTGGTCGCCCCCACCAAGAGGATAGTTCCATCCTCCATATGCGGCAGGAAGCCGTCCTGCTGGGCCTTGTTGAAGCGGTGGATCTCGTCGACGAACAGGAGGGTGCCTTGCCCGTTCTGGCGGCGGATCTTGGCGGCCTCAAAGACTTTGCGCAGCTCCGGCACGCCGGTGAAGATGGCCGAAATCTGCACGAAATGCAGGTCGGTCTCCTGCGCCAGCAGCCGCGCGATGGTGGTCTTGCCCACGCCGGGCGGCCCCCAGAAGATCAGCGAGGACAAGGAGCCCGAGGCCAGCATCACGCCCAAGGGCGCCTCCGGCCCCAGAACCTGTTCCTGGCCGATCACATCCGCCAGCGACTGCGGCCGCAGCCGGTCGGCCAGCGGCCGGTTGGGCGCGGGCTGCTGCGCATCGCCGCCCGCGGGCGCCGGGCTGCCGAACAGGTCCGCCATCAGGTGCGGAACCGCAGGGTGACGTGCTGGCCGCGGCGGTTCAGGTCCAGCTGGATCCAGCGGCCGCTGCCCGCCAGGAATGCGTAAACATCATCGGTGCTGGTCACAGGCTGGCCATTGACCGCCAGCAGCGCATCGCCGGGCCGCACCCCGCCGCGGCCCGCATAGGGGCCGGGATCGGTGACCACCACGCCCTCCGACGACAGCGGCAGGCCGAGGCGGGCAATCACCTGCGGATTGATCTGCGCCACGGTCAGACCGGGCAGCGCGGTCTTTTCATCTAGCTGCACCGGGTTGGCGGGCGGCTGGTCCGGCGCGGTGATCATCGGCACTGCGACCACCTCGCGCTCGGTCCCGCGCAGGCGGGTGATCTCAGCTGTGCCGCCCAGACCGGAGACCGACATGCGGAACACCATCTCGGAGGGCGAATTCACCACCTCTCCATCCACATGGGTGATCACGTCGCCCACCCTGAACCCCGCCTTGGCAAAGGGGCTTTCGCGGTGCAGGTCGGAGACCACCATGCCCTCCGGCAGTTCCATCCCCATCGAGGCTGCCAGATCCGCATCCACCGGCTGCCCGGCCATGCCGGCCCAGGGGCGCTGGAATTCCTCGGCGCCGTTTTGCGCCTGCTCCACGAATTGTTTGACCAGGTTGGCGGGGATCGCAAAGCCGATGCCGTTGGAGCCGCCGGAGCGCGACAGGATGCGGGTGTTGATGCCGATCAGGTCGCCATTCACATCGATCAGCGCGCCGCCGGAGTTGCCCGGGTTGATCGGCGCATCGGTCTGGATGTAGTAGCCGAACCCGTCGCCCGCCCCCATGCCGGTGCGCGCCAGGCCCGAGATAATGCCGCTGCTGACGGTCTGCCCGACCCCGAACGGGTTGCCGATCGCCAGCGCCAGCTCGCCCACCTGCACCTCGTCGCTGTCGCGCAGCGTGAGGTGCGGCAGGTCCGCAGCCTCCTCCAGCTGCAGGATCGCCAGGTCGCTGGCCTTGTCGCCCAGGATCACCCGGGCATTGTACTCACGCCGGTCATTGGTCACCACGCGGATTTCGGTGGCGCTGCCGACGACATGGTAGTTGGAGACCACGATGCCGTCCGCCGACAGGATCACCCCGGAGCCGAGCGAGTTCTCCACCCGCGGCTGAGGCTGGGCAAAGCCGCGGAAGAAATCGTCGAAGAACGGATCGTTCATGAACGGCGAGCGGCGGCGCTGCTGCACCTGGCGCACCACCTTGGCATAGATGTTCACCACCGCCGGCGAGGCCTCCTTGACCAGCGGCGCAAACCCCAGCGCAATCTCCGCCTGGCTCTGCGGCACCCGGGTTTCGGCGGCGGCGGGCAGGGTCAGGGACGGCAGGGCAAGACACAGGGCAATGGCGGTCAAGGCAGGACGGATCATGGGCTCTCCAGCAACTGTTGCCCGAAGGATATGCGGAGTGCGCTGGCGGAATGCAAGACGGGAGCGCCCCAAGGGGCGGAGGGGCGCTGCCCCTGTTGGCCTGACGGCCAATTCACCCCGGGATAATTCCGGCCAGATGAAGGAAGGGCCGGCAGGGCTCAATCCAGCGGCGCGTGCAGCCTGGTGCCCCTGGTGACGATGCCGCCGCGGCTGCCGGGGGTGACGCTGCCATAGCGCTGCCTGAAGCACTCCGGCAGTTCCCGGTCGCCCTCCGGCGACAGCCACAGGCGGAACAGGTGGCGGCGGCGCGCGGGCTCCGGCCAGTCGGTGAAGCCGGTGCGGTCATGCAGCTGGGAGTGGTTGTAGACAAATTGCATGTCGCCGGGCTGCAGCCGCATGGTCAGGTGCAGCGCCGGGTCATTGGCCAGCGCGTCGAACATGTCGAGCGCCGCAACATGCTCCGGCGTCAGCCGCATCGCTTCGGGGAACCGCTGGGCGCTGTCGATATACTGGCGCTGATAGAACACGGTAAGCCTGCCCTCGTGCCAGCTGAGCGGCGGGATGGTCATGAAGGGCTGCATCCCCTCCGGCACCTCGCCGCGGCGGTCGGTGGCGATCGGGTCGAACAGCCGCGCCAGCAGGTCCGGACGTTCGGCGCGCATCCGGTTATAGATCGCCTCGGCGCTGACCAAGAGCGAATCGCCGCCCTCCTTCGCCTCCTGCAGGCACAAGAGGCCCACCACATCGGCGCTGTCGGTGTGGAAGGTCTGGCGCGCATGGGTCTGGTAGATCCGGGTGTTGGGGTCATCGGCATCGGCGCCAATGTCGCGCACATGGCCCAGAATATGGCCCGCCGCGTTCTGCGAGCGCGCGGAGCCCAGATGCGCCCCCACGCCGCAGAAGATGGCCGCCGCCATTTTCTGGCTGCAGCCCGCCACCGGCAGCCCGCGCAGCACCTCGAACCCGATGCCGTGCAGCAACTTGTCCTTCAGCGCCTCCAGATGGGGGGCAAAGCGGGTCAGCGGAAAATCCGCCTTGGTGATCTCCCCGATGTCGCGGCCCAGGCTCAGGTAGTGGCGCGCGGCCTGTTCCAGATCGGCGATGTCCTCCGGCGCCAGCTGCACCAGCCAGCGTCCGGGATGCGCCTGCATGTCCTGCCCGGTCCATGCCGCCGGGCCTTCGATCCGTTCCGGCATTTGTTCCAGCATGCTGTTCTTCCCCGCTGCGGCGCCGCTGCCCCAAGGATGCGGAAGACGCGGCGGCATGCAACAGAAACTGCAGTGCCGCCGTGCACGCCCATGCCCGCGCCCCCTGGCAGGCCTCAGGCTTCAGCCGGCGCCGTTTGCGCCACCGCGCGGCGTTTGGCAACCGCTTCGGCCAGATGCTCCAGCTCTGCCACGGTGTCCTCCCAGCCCAGGCAGCCGTCGGTGATGGACTGGCCGTAGGTCAGCTCGCCCTTGCCCAGGTCCTGGCGGCCCGCCACCAGGTGGCTTTCCACCATCACGCCGGTGATGCGGGTATCGCCGCCTGCGATCTGCGCCGCCACGTCGCGCAGCACCGCGGGCTGCTTCATCGGGTCCTTGCTGCTATTGGCATGGCTGGCGTCGATCATCACATGGCCGCGGATGCCGTCCTTTTCCGCCAGCTGGCAGGCCGCATCGACGGAGGCCGCGTCGTAGTTGGTGCCGCCGCCGCCGCGCAGGATCACGTGGCAGTCCGGGTTGCCGCTGGTGGCCGCGATTGCCGCCCGGCCCGACTTGGCCAGCGCCATGAAATGATGCGGATGGGCGGCCGAGCGCACCGCGTCCACCGCAATCTGCACATTGCCGCGGGTGCCGTTCTTGAAGCCGACCGGGCAGCTGAGGCCGGAGGCCATCTCGCGGTGGATCTGGCTTTCGGTGGTGCGGGCGCCGATGGCGGCCCAGGCCACCAGGTCGGAGATGTACTGCGGCACCGCGGTATCGAGGAACTCTGTCCCGACCGGCAGGCCCAGGGCATTGATGTCCAGGCACAGGCGGCGGGCCAGCCCCAGGCCCTCGTTGATGCGGAAGGAATTGTCGAGGCCGGGGTCGTTGATCAGGCCCTTCCAGCCGGAGATGGTGCGAGGTTTTTCGAAGTAGACCCGCATGACGATCTCCAGCTCACCTGCCAGCCGCGCGCGCAGCGGGGCCAGCCGTTCGGCGTATTCCATCGCCGCCTTGGGGTCGTGGATCGAACAGGGGCCGACCACGGCGACGACGCGGCCATCGCGGCCGTGCAGCACGTCCTGAATGGCGGTGCGGCTGGCCAGCACGGTATCGGTGGCCGTCGCGGTGGAGGGCATCTGCGCGGCGAGGTCCTCGGGGGAAATCAGTTCCTGCATGCCGGTAATGCGGAGGTTTTCTGTTTGGGGTGTCATGTTTCAGCTTCCTTGGCGGGTGGCCCTTGGCGCTGCGGCGGATACAAAAAAACCGCCTGCGGGCTGCGGGCGGTTGGTGGTATCCTGGTGCGTTTCCTGTCTGTCTTCAGAACGCGCTGACCCCTCCGTCCGCCATGTGGCGCGGATAAAAGAAATACCAGAATGCGGCATAGCTACGGGTCATGGGCCGGACGCTAGCGGAGATTCGCGGGGCTGTCACCCCGGAAATGCGCCCGCAGCACAGCAAAAGGCCCTCCCAAACGGGAGGGCCCTTGGCATTTTCCTGAAGGCAGCGATCAGAAGTCCTGCCACAGGTCGCGGGCGGCATTGCCATCGCTGGCGGCGGCTGCAACCGGGGCCGGGCTGGCCGCAATGTCCCAGTCATCGCCGCCCCAGTCATCATCGCCATGGGCCGTAGGCTGCACCTCGGCGGGCGCGGCCGGGGCCGCAAGCGCAGCGCTGCTGCCATCCACCTGGAAGCGCGTCACCAGGTCGGCGAGCTTCATTGCGTCGCTGTTCAGCATGTGGCCGGCCGCAGTGGCCTCCTCCACCATCGCGGCGTTCTGCTGAGTCACCTGATCCAGCTGGGTGACGCCGGTGTTGATCTCATGCAGGCCGGTGGACTGTTCCTCGGCGCCTTCGGCGATTTCGGAGACCAGCTGCGAGATATGGCTGACGCGGCCCACGATCGATTGCAGCGCCTGGCCTGCGCGGCCGACCAGATCAACCCCCTGATCCACCTGGCGGGAGCTGTCGGAGATCAGTGTCTTGATTTCCATCGCCGCATCCGAGGAGCGCTGCGCCAGCGCCCGCACCTCGGAGGCCACCACGGCAAAGCCGCGGCCTGCTTCGCCCGCGCGGGCGGCCTCCACCCCGGCGTTCAGCGCCAGCAGGTTGGTCTGGAAGGAAATGTCGTCGATCACCCCGATGATCTGGCTGATCTTGCTGGAGCTTTCCTCGATCCCGCCCATGGCGGCGACCGCGTCCTGCACCACCTCGCCGCTGGTCTCGGCTTCCTGACGGGCTTCGCGCACGGTGTTTTCCACGTTGCGGGCGCCTTCGGCTGCCGATTTCACGCTGGCGGTCAGCTCATCGATTGCGGCCGCGGTTTCCTCCAGCGTCGCCGCCTGGCTTTCGGTGCGGTGCGACAGGTCGTCGGAGGCCTGGCTGATCTCGGCGGCGCCGTTGCGGATGCTCGAGGACGCCTCGATCACCTGCTGCACGGTGGCGTTCAGATTGTCGATCGAACCGTTGAAATCGGCGCGCAGCTGTTCGTATTCCTCCGGGAATTCCTCGGCGATGCGGACGGTCAGGTCGCCCTGCGACAGGCGCGACAGCCGCTCGCTCAGCTCGCGCACCACGCCGGCCAGTTCTGCGTCTTTGCTCTCGGCCTTCTGCTGTTCGGCCTCCTGCATCCGCACCAGCTCATCGCGGAATTTTTCCAGCGCGCGGGCCATGTCGCCGACCTCGTCGCCGCGGTTCTGGCCGCGGATCTCGACCGCGTTGTTGCCCTCTGCCAGCCCGCGCATCGACACCACGATGCGGCGGATGCCCGAGGCGATGCCGGAAGCGATCAGAAGCGCCAGGATGCCGCCGATCAGGATCGCGCCGCCGATGGCTGCGGGGATCATGGTGCGGGTCTGGGCGCCCAGTTCCTCGTTGGCGGCCCGGCGGCTGGCCATGGCCTCTGTGCCTGCGGCCTGCAGCGCGGCCATAGTGGCGCGGAAGCTGTCGAAATACTCCTTGCCGCGTCCCTCGGCCACCAGGTCGGCCATGTCGTCCATGGTGGCGGCGCTGCCGATCACCCGGCGCAGCTGCAGCATCGGCACAACCACGTCATTGCGCCAGTTGTCGATGATCTTGGCCACGGCATTCAGCCGGTTCGTCTGGATCAGGTTGTCGGCCAGCGCTAGGCGGAGATCGGCCATCACCTCGTTGAAGCGCCCGTTGCCCTCCATATACGGATCAAGGAACGCCCGGTCGCCTGCCAGAAGGAACCCGCGCATGCCGGTTTCCATGTCAACGGCGGCGGCCAGAAGGTCCTTGGCCCGGCTGATCACCTTGTGGGTCTCCTCCACCGCCTGCAGCGAGGTGTTCAGGTAGTCCGCATCGGCAATCCCGGCATTGACCAGCGACATAAAGGTGTTCCGGCGGTTGTTGAGCTCGACTTCCTCCTCCTCGATCACCTTTGTGATCTCGGTGCGGAACTCCTCGAAATAGACCCGGCCCTTGGATTTTTTCACTTCGGCGGCCATGTCGTTCATGGTCATGGCGTCGCCGATCTCGCGGCGCAGCTCAATGGCGCCGGCCGCCACGTTTTCCTGCCAGCCGGTCAGGATCTGCTCCGCCTCGTCCAGGGTGGCCAGCATGTCCGCATCGCCCGCTGCCAGGCCGCGCAGACTGGAAAGGGTTTCCGCCACCTGGCTCTTGCCCTCTTCAAAGGGGACCAGGTATTCCTCCCGTCCCGCCAGCAGGTAGCCGCGCAGGCCCGCCTCCATCTGCGAGGCCGCCTCCGCCAGGGACTGCGATCCGGTCAGGATTTCCTGGGTGTGGTCCACCGCTTTCGCCGATTGCTCCATCCGGCCCAGGTTGAAGACCGCCAGCACCCCTACGCCAAGCACCAGCAGCAGCGGCAGCACCGCAACGGATACGATTTTCACCTTGGTGCTGAGATTTGCCAGTGAGAACCGCCTGGCCGCGGACGTCTTCTTCTTTGCCATCACATCTGTCCCGGAAATTTCGGATAACAACGTTAAGGCAGAAGAAAATTACGATTCCCTTTCGCTTGGAAAGTGAATCCGGAACGCCGGGAGCTGCCGTGGCGTAAAGAAAAACCCCCGCTCCGGTCGGAGCGGGGGCCAGACAGTGAACCCTGAAAGGCTCAGCGCGTCTTATTCGTCTGCTTCAGCAGCTGCTTCTTCTGCTTCCAGGCGGGCCTTGTCGGCAGCACCCTTGGCGGAAACGTCGCGGTCGACGAACTCGATGATCGCCATCGGAGCCATGTCGCCATAACGGAAGCCGGCCTTCAGAACACGGACATAGCCGCCCTGACGGTCCTTGTAGCGCGGGCCCAGAACCTCGAACAGTTTCGCGACGTCCTTGTCCTCTTTCAGCTTGGCTGCGGCCTGACGGCGGGCGTGCAGGTCGCCGCGTTTTGCCAGGGTGATCAGTTTTTCAACGATCGGGCGCAGTTCTTTTGCCTTGGGCAGGGTGGTCTTGATCTGCTCGTGCTCGATCAGCGAGCCGGCCATGTTGGAGAACAGGGCCTTGCGGTGCTCATGAGTACGGTTCAGGCGGCGGTAACCACGTGCGTGACGCATTTTTCAATTCCTTATCTTGCGTTTTGCTTTGTCAGGCGGCTGATGCGTGTCAGCCGCTCACCTTGGGGCGGGTGCCCATGTTGTCCCCGGCAGTCCCGGGCATTGAAGAGGAGGGCCGGAGCCCTCCTCGAAACCTTTAGAAGCTGTCTTCGAACTTCTTGGCCAGATCTTCGATGTTGTCCGGCGGCCAGTCCTCGACGTCCATGCCGAGGTGCAGGCCCATGCCCGACAGAACCTCTTTGATCTCGTTCAGCGACTTGCGGCCGAAGTTCGGGGTGCGCAGCATCTCCGCTTCGGTCTTCTGGATCAGGTCGCCGATATAGACGATGTTGTCGTTCTTCAGGCAGTTTGCCGAACGGACAGACAGTTCCAGCTCGTCCACTTTCTTCAGGAGAAGCGGGTTGAACTCCAGACCATCGTCCTCGTCCTGGCGGCCAGCCGATTCCGGCTCGTCGAAGTTGACGAAGATCGACAGCTGGTCCTGCAGGATGCGGGCAGCATAGGCCACGGCATCGTCAGGGGAGATGGAGCCGTCGGTTTCCACCTTCATGGTCAGCTTGTCATAGTCCAGAACCTGGCCCTCACGGGTCGGCTGAACGTCATAGGAGACCTTCTTGACCGGCGAGTAGATCGCGTCAATCGGAATCAGGCCGATCGGTGCATCTTCCGGCTTGTTCTTGTCTGCCGAGACATAGCCTTTGCCGGTGTTCACGGTCAGTTCCATGAACAGGTCGGCGCCGTCGTCCAGGTGGCAGATCACGTGGTCGCGGTTCAGAACCTCGATGCCGGCGGTTTCGGCAATGTCGCCAGCGGTGACAACTGCCGGACCCTTTGCATTGATCGACAGGCGCTTGGGGCCTTCGACTTCCATGCGCAGGGACACGCCCTTGAGGTTCAGGATGATGTCGGTGACGTCTTCACGGACACCGGCCACGGACGAAAACTCGTGCAGGACGTTGTCGATCTGCACGCTGGTGATGGCCGCGCCTTGCAGCGAGCTCATCAGGACGCGGCGCAGCGCGTTGCCCAGGGTCAGGCCGAAACCGCGTTCCAGCGGCTCTGCGACGACAGTTGCCTGGCGTGCAGGATCGTTGCCCGGCTTCACTTCCAGCTGTGCCGGCTTGATCAGCTCTGCCCAGTTCTTATGGATCATGCGTTCCCTCCATTCCTGTCCCTGCCCCATGTCCGGAAGGCCAAGGACGCCCGAGGTTTAAATGACGCACTGGGGCCCTGCGAATCAAGCGGGGCCCCAGCAAAAAATTCGAATTAGACGCGGCGGCGCTTCGGCGGGCGGCAGCCGTTGTGCGCGATCGGGGTCACATCACGGATCGAGGTGATGTTGAAACCGATGGCGGCCAGAGCGCGCAGAGCCGATTCACGGCCAGAGCCGGGGCCCTGAACTTCGACTTCCAGGGTTTTCACACCGTGTTCCTGGGCTTTCTTGCCCGCGTCCTCAGCAGCCATCTGAGCCGCGTAAGGAGTGGATTTCCGGGAGCCTTTGAAGCCCATGGTGCCGGCGGACGACCAGGAGATCGCGTTGCCCTGCACGTCGGAGATCAGGATCTTGGTGTTGTTGAACGAAGAGTTCACGTGAGCAACGCCGGAGGCGATGTTCTTGCGCTCTTTACGCTTAATGCGGGTTTTATCGCGTGCCATTGATCAAGCCCCCCTTACTTCTTCTTGCCGGCGATCGGCTTCGCCGGGCCCTTGCGGGTGCGGGCGTTGGTGTGGGTGCGCTGACCGCGGACCGGCAGGTTGCGGCGGTGGCGCAGGCCACGGTAGCAGCCCAGGTCCATCAGGCGCTTGATGTTCATGGTCACTTCACGGCGCAGGTCGCCTTCGACGGTGTAGTTGGCGTCGATGTGCTCGCGCACGGCCAGAACTTCAGCGTCGGACAGTTCGTTCACACGACGGGTTGCGTCGATGCCAACAGCCTCACAGATGGCTTTCGCCGAGGTGTTGCCGATACCGGTGATGTAGGTGAGGGCGATGGGAACCCGCTTTGCAGTCGGGATGTTAACGCCGGCAATACGTGCCACGTGTCACTTTCCTTTTCGTTGCGGTTCCGTAACGCCGGAACCTTTTTTCACAACACTTGACCGTGGCAGTGTGGCCAGAGGGTCCAGCATTTCGAGGTGGTAAGGCAGACAGACGAATCCATCCGCCGGGAATCATTCCCAGAAGGGATGGGGTTGCCTATGTGGAATTGCCGCGGGGGTCAACCCGTGATCTGCGAAAACGCCGCGGCCTGCTCCCCTGCCCCGTCAGCTGCTGCAGGCAAAGAACTGCAGCGGCTCGGGATCGCCCATCCAGATAGATACAGTGCCGGGCTCCTCCGGGTCCAGAACAACCGTGAACAGCTGCGGGAAATACTGCGGTCCGGGCAGTTCGCAGCGGCCGGTGTGGTCAGTTGCGCTGTAGCTGCGCTGGCCAAACCGGATCGGCGGCTGGAAATTGCAGAAATACTCCATCGAGTTGAAGCCGCTGCTGTTCAGGATCAGCCCGCCCTCATTGGCATAGTCTGTCACGCCGTTCTCGCTGATAAGCACCCGGTCGCAAGCAGTCGCGTCATCAAGATAAAGCTGCTGCGCGGACAGCGGGCCGGACAGGGCAATCATCGCGGCACATGCGGCGGACAGTTTCAGGCGGGGTGCGGGCATCGGGGCCTCCGGAAATGAAAATGCCCCGCGCTTATGCAGCACGGGGCACTTCGATCCGGTAAACGGGCAGCTTATTCGCCCATGATCCAGGCCATGCTCTTGCGGACTTCCTCGATCGAGGCGAGGCCGTCCAGGCGCTGGAGGTTGCCCTTGGCGTAGTAGTAGCCGATCAGCGGCGAGGTCTTCTTGTAGTATTCCATCAGGCGGGTCTTGAGGCTGTCCTCATTGTCGTCCGCCCGGCGCTGCACATCTGTGCTGCCGCAGTTAGCGCATTTGCCGTCGGCCGGCCAGGGCTTGGTCTGATCGTGGTAGACCTCGCCGCAGCCGCCGCAGGTGGAGCGGCCGGTGATGCGTGCGACCAGCGCGTCGTCGTCGACCTGCATCTCGATCACGGCGTCGAGCTTGAGGTCCATCTCCTCCAGCAGATTGGCCAGCGCGTCGGCCTGGGCCAGGGTGCGCGGGAAGCCATCGAAGATGAAACCGCCCTCGGCGCCGCCCTGCAGCTTCTCGCGGATCAGGCCGATCACGATCTGGTCGGTGACCAGCTTGCCTTCGGCCATGATGGCGGCAACTTTCTTGCCCATTTCAGTGCCGGAGGTCTGGGCCTCCCGCAGCATGTCGCCGGTGCTGAGCTGCACCATGCCGCGGGATTCAACCAGGTAGCGCGCTTGCGTACCTTTGCCCGCACCAGGCGGGCCAAGGAGAATAATATTGGTCATCGGCGAGAGGGTCCCCGTTTTGTCCGTTTCTTGTTGCGCCCGCGCAGCTGGCTCTTCTCGATAAGGCCCTCATACTGATGCGCGAGGAGGTGGCTTTGCACCTGCTGAATGGTGTCCATGGTGACGGATACCACAATCAGAACGGACGTGCCGCCAAAATAAACCGGGATGGCGAATTGGCCGCGGAGGACTTCCGGCAGCAGGCAGACCAGCGCCAGGTAGCCAGAGCCCAGAACCAGCACGCGGTTGACCACATACTCGATGTATTCGGCGGTCTTCTTGCCGGGGCGGATGCCGGGGACAAAGCCGTTCTGGTTCTTCAGGTTGTTCGCCACGTCCTCCGGTTTGAAGGAGACATTGAAGGTGTAGAAATAGGCAAAGAACACGATCATCGCGACGAAGAACAGCAGGTACAGCGGCTGGCCGGGGCCGAAGTTGGCCAAGAGCCAGGACATCACCGGACCGGTCGCCGCACCCGAAGAGAACGCCGAGATGGTGGTCGGCAGCAGCAGGAGCGAGGAGGCGAAGATCGCCGGGATCACGCCCGCCGGGTTCACCTTGACCGGCAGATGCGAGGAGCCGCCGTCATAGACCTTCATGCCGACCTGGCGGCGCGGGTACTGGATGTGGATCTTGCGCAGCGCGCGCTCCATGAACACCACGAACATGATCACCGCGACGACCATGATGATCACACCGATGATCACCGCCGGGCTGATCGCGCCGGAACGGCCGGAAGCAAAGAACTGGGCAATCGCTGCCGGAACCTCGGCGATGATGCCGACGAAGATGATCAGCGAGATGCCGTTGCCGATGCCGCGCTGGGTGATCTGCTCGCCCAGCCACATCAGGAACATGGTGCCGCCGACCAGGGTGATCATGCAGGCCATGCGGAAATACATGCCCGGATCGGTCGCCAGGTCGCCCTGCTCCAGCGACACGGCCAGGCCATAGGCCTGCGCGGTCGCCAGCGCCACGGTGCCGTAGCGGGTGTACTGGTTGATCTTCTTGCGGCCCTGCTCGCCCTCTTTCTTGAGCTGCTCAAGCGAGGGCACCATCGAGGTCAGAAGCTGAACGATAATGGAGGCGGAGATATAGGGCATGATGCCGAGGGCAAAGATCCCCATGCGGCCAAGCGCGCCGCCGGTGAACATCGACACCATGCCGCCGATGCCCTGGCCTGCCTGCTCCATGAACTGGCGCAGGGCGGCTGCGTCGATGCCGGGAACCGGAATGAAGGTGCCCAGGCGGTAGACAATCAAAAGGCCGATGGTGAACAGGATGCGGTTGCGCAGATCCGTAGCTTTGCCAAGGGCAGCCCAGCTGGTGTTTGCCGCCATTTGTTCTGCTGCTGATACCATGAAAAGGTCTCTTCTTTAGCGAAACGCCGCCCGGAACCGTTTTCCGGCTCGGGCGGCGTTCTAGGAAAACTCGGAGACTATGTAAGCGGCATTGGCGCCGCTCACAAGCCGTTACTCTGCGGCGGCGGGGGCTGCCACAGTCAGAGTGCCGCCAGCTTTTGCCACGGCGTCAACAGCTGCAGCGGATGCGCCGGTGACTGCGATGGTTGCTTTGGCGGTGATTTCGCCTTTGGCCAGGATGCGGACGCCGTCCAGTTTGCGGCGCACCAGGCCGGAGGCAACCAGCGAATCCTCGGTGATGGAGGCTGCGTCCAGCTTGCCTGCGTCGATGAATTTCTGGATCAGGCCCAGGTTCACAACGGCGTATGCCTTGCGGTTCGGCTTGTTGAAGCCGCGCTTGGGCAGACGCTGGTACAAGGGCATCTGGCCGCCTTCGTAGCCGTTGATCGAGACACCCGAACGGGATTTCTGGCCTTTGATGCCGCGGCCGCCCATTTTGCCTTTGCCGGAACCCGGGCCACGGGCCACACGGGTGCGTTTCTTGGCGGCGCCTGCATTGTCGCGCAGTTCGTGAAGTTTCATGTCGCTTCTCCTTGCCGGATGTGGCCCCCGAAGCGGAATGGGCCAACCGCGGCGTTTCTTGATTGGTGATTCCGTGGCGCAGAACGCCACCGGGTGCCTATAGACGGGTTGAGGCGGGGGATCAAGCCCTGCGGGTCGGCCGGGCAAGGGGAATGCATCGGGGCCGCCAAGGCCCCTGCCCTGCCGGTTGCTGTTCTTCTGTCTGTCGTGTCCGTTCCGCTGCTGGCCGTCCGTTAAAGGGTGGCGGCGCCGCCGGGGTGGAGAGGGGATGGGGATAACCCCATGCGAAAATGCATTCACGCGCTCCGGGTGCCAGACCGGAGCCCCGTTCCAGGTGCCGGGGGTGTCAGGCCCGGCGGGTGATCATGACCGGGGATGAGATTGCCTTAGACGGGTTAAAAGCCCGTAGGCGGTGCGTACGGTGGGTTCGCAACGGGTGATTTGCCTTTCGCCACCCGGCTCAAGTCGCGGCGATCCCGGAGGGCGGCGCCCGGCCCGGCGGGGTGGGAAGCGAAGCGCCCGCCCTGTTTTGCCGGAGGCAAACCTTCGGTTTGACGGGGGCGGGACG